>JAGHTD010000133.1 GCA_018065475.1 Candidatus Colimorpha enterica | reverse complement strand
CAGCTTCATCATGAGACTTGAAAACGGCTACGACACGATGCTTGAAGGCGACGGCTCAAACCTCTCGCAGGGTCAGCGTCAGCTTCTCAACATCGCCCGTGCGGCTCTGTCAAAAGCGCCTATCCTCATCCTCGACGAGGCGACTTCCTCCGTCGATACGAGAACCGAACGCCACATAGAGCACGGTATGGACAGACTTATGAAGGACCGTACGACCTTCGTCATCGCTCACCGCCTTTCCACAGTCCGCAATTCAAACGCCATTATGGTGCTTGAACACGGCGAGATAATCGAGCGCGGAGATCACGACGACCTCCTTGCTCTCAAGGGCAGATACTACGAGCTTTATACAGGCCTCAAAGAGCTTGACTGATAATGAAAAACGGAGCAGATGATGTTTCTGCTCCGTTTTGATTTATACGGTAAAATCAGTTATTACTGCCTTCGGCCGCTTTCTTGCTTACGGAGGCGAGGAACGCCCTGACGATGATCTGATCCTCGACGGGTTTGTCGTTGTAATCAACGTTTGCGGCGGCGATCGCATCGACGGTGTCCATACCGGCGATGACCTTTCCGAATGCGGCGTACGCTCCGTCGAGAGCGCTGACGTTCGTGCTGTTTTCAAGGCAGATGAAGAACTGCGACGATCCGCTGTCGTAGCTGATCGAGTTGCGGGCCATCGAGAGCACTCCGCGTTCGTGGTGAATGGGGTTGTTCCAGCCGTTTATGGCAAACTCGCCTTTGATCTTATCCTTTGAGCCCTCGTAGCCCGTCCCGGTGGGGTCTCCCGCCTGAATGACGAACTGCTTGACCACTCTGTGGAATATGATCCCGTCATAGAAGCCCGAGTTGACGAGCTTTTTGAAGTTTGCGACGGTAATGGGCGCTGCTTCGGGGAAGAGCTGAATGATGATGATGCCCTTCGACGTCTCCATTACGACGTATTCGGCGTTTTTTTCGTCTTCGATGAGGAAGTAGTCGTAGCCTTCTTCTCCGCCGCCGATTTGCGTGTCATGCGATTTTTTGCTGCCGTTATTTGCGCAGGAGGTTATCGAGATGACGGCGGCGAGCGTCAGAAATACAGCGATTATTCTTTTCATTTATCAAACTCCTTGTAAATTGCCTTTATTGCGGGCTCAAAGTCTTCTTCCTTGACCCCGAGGATGATGTTGATCTCGTCGGAGCCCTGGTCGATCATCTTGACGTTGACACCGGCGGACGCGACGGCGGACATTACTCTTGCGGCGGTACCCTTTGCGCCTCCCATTCCGCGTCCGACGACCGCGATGAGCGCAAGCTCGTTTTCAACGGTGATCGAATCCGGCTCCACAGCTGTCCAGATATTGTTGACGACGATCTCCTTGTCCTTTTCAAGCGTATCGCTGCGGACTACGACAGACATATTGTCGATACCGGAGGGGATATGCTCGACGCTTATGCGGCAGTTCTCGAGGACGGAGAGGACCTTTCTGATGAAGCCGGGCATACGGTTCATCTGGTCTTTTTCGATCGTGATGACGGAGAAGCCGTGTTTGCCGGAAATACCCGTGATTATGCCCTTGCTCGGTGTCGCAGATTCGGCGACGATCATCGTGCCGGGATCGTCGGGCTTGTTGGTGTTTCTTATGTTGATCGGAATACCGCAGGTGCGGACGGGGAAGACCGCGTCCTCGTGAAGGACGGTCGCTCCCATATAGGAAAGCTCTCTGAGCTCTTTGTAGGTGATCGTCTCGATGACCTTTGAATCGGGAACTATTCTCGGATCGGCGACAAGGAAGCCCGAGACGTCTGTCCAGTTCTCGTATAGGTCGGCACGGGCCGCCTTTGCGACGATAGAGCCCGTAATATCCGAGCCGCCGCGTGAAAATGTCTTGATCGTATCGTTCGGCATAGTGACGTAGAAACCGGGGATAACGGCGTGATCTACGTTCGTCAGCTTTTCGGAGAGCACCTCGTA
>JAGHTD010000053.1 GCA_018065475.1 Candidatus Colimorpha enterica | reverse complement strand
TATAGTAATATTAAAGGAGATATATTGATATGATATGCAAATACTGTAATTCCGAGATACCGGATGACGCTTCATTCTGCCCCAACTGCGGCGCAAACATGAAGGACAACACAAGCGAAACGCCAAACGCCGCAGAGCGTCCCAATATGACCGAACAATTTGGCGCAGAGCGCGCTCAGCAGCAAGCTCAGCAGAACGCACAGCAGAATGCCCGGCAGGAGGCGTCCAAGACGAGCTCCGTCATCACCAAGCCCGACGGATCGAAGTCTATCGGCACCCTTGACAAGACGGCGGCGATCCTTATCTGCCTCTTTCTCGGCGAGATCGGGATACATAATTTCATCTTCGGCGAGACGAAGAAGGGTATTTTCAAGATCGTAACGACCTTCTGCTGCGGCCTCAGCTTCATATTTATGCTCATCGACCTCATCAAGATCTGCACCGACAGCTACGTCATCGACCCCAACGCGCTGATCTGATAATAATAGCGGGAAGGCAGAGAAACGCACCGACTGTCTGGCTCCCTCCGGTGAGGGTAGAGATGCTTCGCATCTCGATCTCCCGACCGCAAGGCGGTCGCTCGACGCCGGAGCCCGCGGTATAATGAAGGTAGTATTGGAATATTTAGAAACGATACTAAACCGTTAGTTTTTCTTTCATCGGTGAAGATTTACAAACAATAATGCGATCGCCGGGCTCCTTCCACCACTTCGTGGTCCCCCTCCCTCCCGAGGGAGGTTGACAAGCGAGTGCATCGCTTCAAAGTTAGTGCTTCACCGTTAGAGGCGGGAGGAGCAAGCCGAGCGAAGCGAAGCTCGTGGAGGTGCGTAGCACCGTATCTGCCCTCCCCTACGGGCGGCCGTATCACGCAGTTCGCCCCTGTGACCACGTTCCGAAGGCACATTCCCGTCCCAACCGATTTTAATTTTACCATGCCGAAAAACCTCAAAAATCAATGCCGCGTTTTGCTCAAAAAGCTCGTCGGCAACCCATACAAATGGCTGATATTCCCGTTTTACGTCATCGGGCTGATCGCCTCGAAGCTGACGGGGATCGGGTGCGTGTGGAAGGAGCTGACCGGATACATCTGTCCCGGCTGCGGCTTCACCCGCGCGACGCTCGCCGCTCTGCGGCTCGATTTTGCCGAAGCGTTCGGGTGGCACCCGATGTTCTGGTGCCTGCCGATCCTTGCGGTGTTTTTCCTGCGCGACGGCATATTCACCGGGAAAAAGAACGTCGATATTGCAGTATTCGCCGTTATCGCCGTCGGTTTTTTCGTATCGTGGGCGGCACGCCTGCGCCTGTCCTATATGTACTGACTTCCCCAAAAAAGGAATAATAATGAAAAAAGAAAAAAACAAATACCTCGACCTGTTTCTGTCCTTCCTTAAAATCGGAGCGTTCACCTTCGGCGGCGGATACGCGATGATCGCCCTGCTCGAAAACGAGTTCGTCTCCAAAAAAGGCTGGATAGACAAGGACGAGTTCCTCGACATAGTGGCGATAGCCGAGTCAACGCCCGGTCCGATCGCCATAAACAGCGCGACCTACATCGGCTACAAGGTGGGCGGAGTGCTCGGTTCGACCCTCGCCACCCTTGGCGTCGTTCTGCCGTCGTTTGCGATCATATATGCGATCTCGCTCTTCTTTGACGCGTTTTTGGGCTTCAAAGTGGTCAAAAGTGCCTTCAAAGGCATCCAGGCGTGCGTAATTTACCTGATTCTGAGCGCCGGGATCAAGATGTTCAAAGGACTTAAAAAGGACGTTTTCACCGTAACGGTCTTTGCCGCCGCGCTCATTGCGTTCGTTCTTCTGTCCCTTTTCAGCGTCTCATTCTCGTCGATCGCCTTCATCCTCCTCTGCGGAGCGGCGGGCATCGTCTTCTTCCTGCTCTGCGGTAAAAAGAAGGAGGAAAAGAAATGATCTACCTCTCTCTCTTCCTCTCCTTCCTCAAAATAGGCGCGTTCACCTTCGGCGGCGGCTATGCAATGATTTCCCTGATACGGGAAACCGTACTTGCTAACGGCTGGCTGACCGAAGAAGAGATAATGAACTTCATCGCCGTTTCGGAGTCCACCCCCGGGCCTGTCGCCATCAATATGGCGACCTTCATCGGCTCGTCGCAGGGCGGTATCCTCGGTTCTGTCTGCGCCACCCTCGGCGTCGTCCTGCCCTCGTTCATCATTATTCTTCTCATCGTTATGGTGATGAAAAATCTGATGAAATATAAAGGAGTGCAGGCGTTCCTTTCGGGCGTGCGCCCCTGCGTCGTCGCCCTCATCATCGGCACGTCGGTCGTGCTTGCAAAAAGCACCTTCTTCCCGTCGGATTCCGGCTCGGTCGTCTTTAACTGGCGAGGTGCCGTTATCCTTGCCGCCGTCGCCGCCGCCGCTTTCGTCTATAAGAAGGTAAAAAAGAAGAAGATCTCCCCGATCATCCTCATCCTCTTCTCCGCCGTCCTCGGCACGGTGATGTTCTGAGGTTTTGGAGCTTCTTGAAAGAAGCTCCGCTCATCTCGCGGCGACTGAGCGGCACTGAATGACAGGCCGGGCATTGCCCAAGTTCCATTTCTAAAAAAACTTACAACTACCCCAAAAAGGCAAAAAATGAAAATCACAGACACGACCCTTTATCACGGGCGGCCGGCTGACGAAACCGGGCGGCTCGAAAAGGAGATCCGCACCTACGATCTCCTCGACAGTCTCAAAATCGACTATCTCCGTCTCGACCACGAGGCAATATATAATATGGAAGAATGCGAGGAGCGTGGCGAGATCCTCGGGATCTCGATCTGCAAGAACGTCTTCCTCACCAACGCGCAGAAAAACCGCTTCATCCTCCTGATGATGCCGGCAGCAAAGCGCTACAAAACCGCCGTTTTCTCCAAGCTCGCCGAGTCATCCCGCCTTTCCTTCGCACCGGAGGAGTTCATGGAGGAATACCTCGACTGCACGCCGGGGAGCGCGAGCGTTATGGGGCTCATGAACGACCGTGAAAATCACGTCGAGCTTTTCATCGACGCGGACGTTATTAAAGCCGACTTCATCGGCTGTCACCCCTGCATAAACACATCAAGTATCAAGTTGAAGACCTCCGATCTGCTCGAAAAGTACCTTCCGGCGGTCAGACACGGATATAAGGTCGTAGAACTTTCCTCCGACGCTTGACAATCGTCGGATAATCTGCTATAATATGTTACAAATAATAAAAGGAGCGTAAAAATATGAAAAAAGATATCATTTGGAACGACAGCGGCTGGACGAGAGTTCAGGACGCAGACCCCGAAAAGCACGTACTTGAGATCAGCGTTAGAGCCGAGGACGCAAAGATCGTCGAGGCACGCATCCGCCACAACGACGGCGAAGAAGTCAACGCTAAGCTCTACGTAGCAGGCGAGCTCAAAATGCCTATGGAAATGGCTGAGTTCAAAAAGCTCTTCGCAAAAAAGAAAGTCGAGTTCAGATAATGAAAAAGCCCGCAAGGGCTTTTTTGTTTTGAGGGGGTGGCGAATAGCCGAAGTGAGTTGCGCCTTCGGCACCCCGCCGCTATGGCGAGGCACGTATTAAGAAGTTTGCACCGACTGTCAACCTCCATCCGGGAGGGAGGTGGCACGGCTCTGCCGTGACGGAAGGAGCCCGGCGATCGCTTTATTGTCAGATAATCTTCACCGATGAAAGATATACTGACAATTACATTTCGTTTCTATATTTTACGAAACTGAACTGTTAGTGCCGCGGGCTCCTCCACCGCTCCGCGGAGCCCCCTCCCGGAGGGAGCTGGACATGCGGGCTCCGGCGTCGAGCGACCGCCTTGCGGTCGGGAGATCGAGATGCGAAGCATCTCTACCCTCACCGGAGGGAGCTTGACAGCGGCGATCATCTTCCATTCTAAATGAAGTCAGCAAAAATCGTTCATTTGCAGCGGGCGAACGCAGTTCGCCCTACGGCGAAGCCGAAGGCACACATCATCTTCTCCCGCGCGTCTCCCCTAATATCACAAAAACCGCAAAAGGAGTTGACATCCGCCGTCCGAAATGGTATAATTAAAAAGATGATTTTACAAAGGAGAAAGACAAAATGAAAAAGATCACAGCAATGCTTCTTGCTCTCGTTTTCGTTTTCGCCATCGTTGCGGGCTGTTCCAAAGACCCCGTAAAGCCGAGTGACGACACCACGAACGCAGGAAGCGGAGAAGAAACCACCGCCCCCGATACAAAAAAATGGTATGAAGATCTCGACTACGACGGCGTCGGACTTGCCGTCGCCTGCCGCGGAGAGTCCTACGACGACTACGTTATCGGCCGTGAAAACAGCGGCGACGTCGTATGGGACGCAGTTTACGACACAAACGAGAAGATCAACGGCGCCATCAACGTTGACCGCGAGTTCATCCTCGGCCCTAACGGTCAGCAATCGTTCATCGTTCAGGCGATCAAGGAAGCCATGAACGACGGCATTTACGATATGATCATGTGCGACCAGTTCTACGGAACGGGCTACGCCGCAGACGATGCCTACCTCAACGTCCTCGGCCTTGACACTCAGCACAACTACATCGACATTACCCAGCCCTACTGGTATGCCGACTATATGAAGAACGTAACTATGGGTTCAAAGACCCTTTACTTCCTCGGCGGAGACATTTCCCCCACGATCCTCGGCTGGGCTGCCTGCACGTTCATGAACCTTAACCTCTACGAGGACCTCTTCGGCGAGCCGAACGACCTTCTTGCGGAAGTAGAGGCCGGCAACTGGGACCTCGAAATGTTCCGTGAAAAGTGCACCGCCGCTTACCTCGACCTCAACCAGAACGATCAGGTCGATCTCGACGACCGTCTCGGCTGCGGAACATCCACCGGTCAGAGCGCAGTATTTGCCGCAATTTCCGCAGGTATGACCTTCTCCAAGAGAAACGCCGAAGGCCTCTACGATCTTACGATCGACACCGAGGAAAATAACTCCATCTACCAGGCGATCTACGATCTTTACAAGAGCACAGAGGGCTTTATCCCCTACGATTACAACAGATTCCCGCTTGGCAACTCCGACACCTTCGCTGTCGGAAGAATGCTCTTTATGAACGAGTACTTCCTCTATGCATTCAGAGATTCTCTCCGTGAGATGGAAGACGACTACGTCATCATTCCGAGGCCGAAGTACAACGAGAGCCAGCCCGCATACCTCTCCGCAATGCAGGATTCCTTCTTCCTCTACACTATCCCGACGTCCGTCGATACGTCAAGACTTGAAGCTATCTCCGCATATCTCCAGGTCGGCTGTGAGTTTTACAGCGAGAGCGTCATAACCGCTATGTACGAGACAGCACTCAAAGTCAAGCACGTTTCGGACAGAGTTGATATGGAAAAGGCAGGCAGGATCATCGACCTCGTCCGTTCCGGCATTACCTCCGACTTCGCAGTCGTTTACACCAACTCCATGAACGGTATGGCTAACCTCGTCGGTTTAAACATCGAAGCGGGACGCAGAGACTGGCACAGCACCGTCGGTATGCAGAAGAAGATGTACGAGACTTACCTCGAAAACCTCCTTCTTACGTTTGATGTTTCGTAAGAAAATTATTCAAAAAGCACCCGTATGCGGAGTGTTCTGAAGGACACTCCGCAACGAAATAAATCCCTTGCGGGATTTGTGAAATGCACTTCGTGCAGTGAATAGCGTAAGCGCGTCTTCGGACAGCGAAATGCGCAAGCGCGTGAAAGCGGGATTTATTTCATTTCACATTCGAGTGAAGCGAGAATATTTCACAATTTGCGTCAGCAAATTATTTCACATTTGCCG
>JAGHTD010000180.1 GCA_018065475.1 Candidatus Colimorpha enterica | reverse complement strand
TTATCTCTCTGTACTGCCAGTCCGCGTCGGTAGAGAGAATTACCTCCCCGTCACAGATGAGATCGGCGATCACTCCGCAGCGGAGGTCTCCGCTCACCCACACCCTGTTGATGAGTCCCTGGTAGTAGTTATGTACGGCGATCTCGTTCTCTCCCTCACGGATGAACGGGGTGACGTCGAACTCGTTGTAGTTGTAGCTTTCCACGTAGCTCGGGGCGGGGCCCTGACCGACGAATTGTCCGTTTATGTAATATTTACCGTAGTCGTCTGAGGTGATCCTGAGCAGATATTTTCCGCCTTTTTTCTTCACCGCGAAGTCACGGACGAACAGCGTGTGGAGGTTTTTGAGCTCCTCCGGATGCCCCGCGGCAAGGTCGGTTTTCTCCTCCTCGCGGTGGTACATTTTTATCGGTTCGAGCTTATCAAAGGGCGGGCGGGTTATCCATTTTCCTTTGAAAATATCCATTTTGCAATATTTCCTTTCTCACGCAAGTGCGAGGAGACGGCGGCATACTTCGCCGCTTTCTTTCGAGTCGGAATATCTGTTCGCCTTCGGCAGGAAGGAGCCCTCTATCGACAGCGAGCCGTCGAAGCCGACGTCTTTAAGCGCGGTCATAAACGCCTTCCAGTCTATCGTGCCCTCAAACGGGAGCCAGTGATTGTCGCGTACTCCGTCGTTGTCGTGGACGTGGAGGATGGCGAGATAATCCTTCCCTATAGCCCTCACCGCGTCGGCGGGAGAAACCCCGCAGTCGGCACTGTGTCCGGTGTCGAGGGTCATCTTGACACTCGGGAGACCGATCTCCTTCACGAGGTCGAGGACCGGGTAGGGAGAACCGTAGGTGAAGTCCTTCCAGGGCATATTTTCGAGGCATACCACCGTGCCGTATTCCTTGGCTTTTTCGCCGACAAGATACCAGAAATCGAGGTTCATTTCCTTTGTTTTTTCGGGTTCTTCGCCGTTTACTCCGTATGGCATCATGGGGTGGATCGCCATATATTTCGCCCCCGCGAGAGCCGTGCCGTAAGCCGCCTTTTCCATCTGACGGAGGCGTCTGACCACACCCTCGGGCGAGCCGTCGTATATTACCGGCCATACCCACGGACCGTGCGTCTGCCAGAGCTCCATTCCGCTCTCCGCAGCCGTCCTGCCTATCTCCTTCAACGTCTTTTCAAACTCGTGCGTTCCGAACGTCATGATGCCTTCTTCTGTCCCCACGAGGTTCTGAAGATCGAGGGTGGCGTAGCCGTCGGATTTCAGTTTTTCCAATGTTGCGGCGTCGCTGCCGTTCCCGCGATAATGCCAGGTGATTCCCGTTTTCATTTTTTCTCCTTACGCCGTGACTTGATTTGCAAGGTGGGATATTGCATTTCCCGTCCCCGCGGCGGGCTGTGATACCGCCTTTCCGTCAGAGGGCGTTGCTTTCATAATTTATTCAATAAGTATTATATCACACCCCGTGAAAAAATA
>JAGHTD010000044.1 GCA_018065475.1 Candidatus Colimorpha enterica | reverse complement strand
CTATAAGTGTTTTTCGAGGAATGCCATGAAGGAAAATATTAAAAAGAACGCGGCCCTGATAGCCATTATTGCGATCGTTGCGATACTCCCGACTATTGTCGCCGTTTCATTCTATTCATACGCAAAGAGCCATCCGATAACGAGGACGTCTGTTTCTCAGATGAAGGTCTCGACTCCCGACGGCACCGTTTACGATTATCTTAAAACCGACGGCGGCGACCTTGAGGATCTCTATTCGCTCGTATTTGATATGAACGAAAACGCCGTAAGAGCCGACGGTCTCAAGGATACGGCGCAGGAGTACATCTGCTACGTAGCGGAATACACGAGCTACAATAAAAAGAATATCTACAACTATTATCTTTCCGAAAACCCCGACAACGTTTATTTCAAGAACCAGAAGGGCGATTACTACAAGGTCAATCCGGCGCAGGCAGGGAAGTTCCTTTCGTCCACTTACGCGTCACAGCTTTTCCCCAACGCTTCGCAGCCCATCCTCCTCGTTGCCGATAAGACAGAGGTGCTTCCAGAGACGATGTCGTGGAAATATATGACTCACGACGGAACATTCATCGACAGCGCTTCGGATCTCGCCAAGGGCGTTGAAAAGATCAACTGCAGCGGCGGACTTCAGCTTGGGTTCAGCGTAGCGCCCGACGCGGTTTACGTCAACCTTGCGGACACCGAAGGAAATACCGTTTACGACGGATATTACGACGATCTCGGAACCGAGCTTTTCGTCGATAACAACGTCTATACAGCCAAGATCACCGCAAAGTGGTACGAGAGCGACGGCAGAAGATATTACGGAGAGGGAACCTACACTTATATAGCAAACGTCCTTTCTCCCGCGGTATTCTACGTTTCCGCAACCGAATGCGAATACGGTGACTTCATCATCGTTTCGGCGAAGAACGTCCTTGAAGAAGAGATAGACAACATCGGATTCGTCTCCGAACCGAAGATCTACGGTCCCGAGTACGATAAGGATAGCCCCAATTCCGGCCTCTTCAAACCGCAGTTCTTCAGCTACGGCGGTTACGTTCACGCCATCATTCCGTTCTCGATCGCTACCTGCACGGCAAACAACAATGCGGCAGATCAGTACCACATGACCTTCTCCTACGGCGATTCGTATCAGGAGATCAACGTCAACGTCAGCCCGAGAAACATCAAGACGGCATACCTCAATTCGTCGATAGAGAAGATCAACACCTACCTTACCGAAGCAACTCTCAGCACTTATAAGAACGTCATCACTCCTTATCTCGAGTCCAAGTGCCCTGACTTCTACTGGACGGGCGACAATATGCTCATTCAGCCGATTGAAGGCAGATCGGTCAAGTACGGTTTCGCCGTCAAGTGCATACCCAACAACAAAACCTCCGCGTGGTATTGGAACGAAGGTGTTGACTTCAAGGCAGGAGCAAATGACGAGGCACTCGCCTGCCTGCCCGGAAAGATCATATACGTCGGAGAGACGACTTACTCCGGCACGATGGTCATCATCGAGCACGGCTGCGGTCTCAAATCGCTCTACTCACACCTCAGCGCAACCAGCGTGAAGGTCGGCGACACGGTAAGCAAGGGTGAGGTCATAGGCATCGTCGGAAGCACAGGATTTGTCGATACACGTATGCTTCACTTCGGACTCTACGTATTCGACGTTCCCGTACGTTATTACGACTATGAGGAAAACGGTATTCGTGTCAGCGAAGAGATCGCGGAAGCGATCGGCCTCGGCACCGTTACCGATGAATAACTGATTAAAAGGACATTCCTGATGAGTATTCTCAATTCACTCAAAAGCGCACTTAATAAATATTCGGGCGAACTTGCAAACACGGCGGCTGCAAAGGTCAAAAGTGCGATCGCGTCGAAGACCGAGACGATCACTTTTGACGTTCTCCCCACCGATCTTGAAGCATTCAAGGCACTTCCTCAGGCGGATCTCAAATCGCCCTTCTCGACTGCGGCACTCACCGTCCTTGCTCTCTCCGTATGGGAGAACGACAAGGAGACGTCAAAGGCAATGCTCAACTTCCTCAGCGGTCCCGAGCCGATCTCAAACTATACCTGTCAGATGATCGACATGAGCATGAGGGGAAAGGGCTACAAGCCGAGGTCGTATTTCGAGGGCTCCAGACCCGACAATAATATACACCTTCAAAACCTTATACGCTTAAGATC
>JAGHTD010000152.1 GCA_018065475.1 Candidatus Colimorpha enterica | reverse complement strand
GCTCGATCGCGATTACCATGCCTCTGCACAGGCTCGCACCTCTGCCCGCCGTGCCGTAGTTCGGTACATTGGGATCTTCGTGGAGATCGCGCCCTACGCCGTGTCCGACGTATTTCTTTACCGTTGAGTAACCGCAGGAAACAACGTATCCGTCAATTGCGGCACCGATGTCTCCGATACGCGCGCCGTCTTTTGATGCGGCTTCAACTCCGAGGAAGAAGCTGTGCCTTGTGGCTTCAATAAGCCGCGCCGCTTCGCCCGTTATTTTGCCGACACCGAACGTGTTCGCGCTGTCGCCGTGGAATCCGTTTTTGTACGCTCCCACGTCGATCTTGACGATGTCGCCCTCTTCGAGTACCTTGTCTCTCGACGGAATCCCGTGTATTACCTGATCGTTTACAGATATGCACGCCGATCCCGGAAATCCTCCGTACCCGAGAAATGACGGCTTCGCTCCGCACTTCTCAATGTATTGACGTATTTTGTCGTCGATCTGCTTTGTCGTGACGCCAGGTCTCACAAGCTCCGCACCAACTAACAGCGCTTCACCCGTGATCCGCCCCGCTTCACGCATCTTGCAGATCTCGTCGTGAGTCTTAATAATAATCATGATATGAATTTGTGCGAAACCATCGGGAAAGTGAAATGTCGCTTCTTTGAAAAGAAGCTCCGCAAGAAACTTTTATCTATTTTTCGTCGATATGGGACTCGTCCCATTCGACGAAAAATCAAATAGAGTTCTTTGCCAGGCTTTCTTCCAAGAAAGCCGCGTCTCTCCTTCCGACGATTTCGGACAATTTACATTATGCTTGTTGTTCAGCCTTCGAGAGCTTTGACGGTAAGAGCGGAGGTATCCTCGAGTTTTTCCTGACCTACAACGATTTTAAGGAGACCTTTCTTGCCATAGAACTCCTTAAGGGGTTCGGTCTGCTCGTGGTAAGTTACGAGGCGGGATTTAACGACTTCGGGGTCATCATCAGCGCGTCTTGTAAGCTCAGCACCGCAGATGCAGAATTCGCCCTTCGGGGACGGATTATAAACAGTATGGAACGTAAGTCCGCACTGTTTGCAAACGCGGCGACCGCTCATTCTTGTCATGATATCTTCGTCAGCCACTTCAATAGAGATAACGTCGGTAATTTCTACGCCCATTTTGTCGAGGGCTTCTGCCTGAGGTACTGTTCTCGGGAATCCGTCGAGGATAAAACCGTTTTTGCAGTCGTCCTTTGCGAGTCTGTTTTTGATAATATCAATAACGACAGAATCGGGAACGAGCATACCTTTTGTGGTGTACTCCTTGACTTTTTCTCCGAGCTCACTGCCGGAAGCGATTTCTTCGCGGATGATAGCACCCGTGGAAATTGCCGGGATCGAATATCTCTTCGAAATAAGTTCCGCCTGAGTTCCCTTGCCGGCACCGGGAGCGCCGAGAAGGATAAGGCTCAATTTTCTTGCCATAGTTTTCTCCGTAATCTTTAATTTTCATTTCGGATGTTCGGATATTTTATCCTGCGAGGAGGAGCTTGTCCTCCCCGCAAGACAAAGATTTTTTAGTTAAGGAATCCCTTATAGTTACGCATTGTCATCTGAGCTTCGATCTCGCGTACTGTCTCGAGAATTACGCCCACAACGATGATGATGGACGAACCGCCGAATGCGAGTTCGCTGAGGTAGCCGCCGAATGCAAGGTTGACGATCATCGGAAGGATGTCTACAACTGCGAGAAGAATAGCGCCGATCAGTGTGATTCTGTTAAGAATCTTTGTGATATAGTCAGATGTCGGACGACCCGGACGGATACCCGGGATAGAACCGCCGTTCTGCTTCAGGTTGTTGGATACTTCAACGGGATTGAAAGAAATCGACGTATAGAAGTAAGCGAACGCGATGAGAAGAACGAATGTAATGATAATGTAGGGAACCTTGTTTGCATCAAAGAACGAGAGGAAGCCATACCAGAACGATTTGTTTACGGGTTCACCGTTCGGGAAAGCAAACATCTTGATCGTCGGGAAGATAGTAACGATAGACGCCGCGAAGATGATAGGCATAACGCCGACCATGTTGACCTTCAGAGGAAGGTTAGCCGCCTGCCCGCCGTAAATCTTTCTTCCGACAACCTTCTTTGCATACTGGATCGGGATGCGGCGTTCACTGTTTGTCATCCAAACGATGAAGCCGATCATTGCTACTGCAAGTGCGATAGCAACTACTGTAATGATAATGCCGAGCCAGAAGGGAACAGGGTAAGTTGTCTGATCAGCCTTTGTGTAGATGTAGTTGCCTGTAACGAGGTCGATAAGCGACTGCACGAATGCAGGGAGTCTCGAGATGATGTTCGCAAAAAGGATCATGGAGATACCGTTGCCGATACCCTTGTCGTTGACCTTTTCAGCGAGCCACATTACAAGTGCGGAACCTGCACAATAAACTGCGA
>JAGHTD010000218.1 GCA_018065475.1 Candidatus Colimorpha enterica | reverse complement strand
GTATGGCGGAAGTAAGCATACCGGCACCGCCGAGCCCATAGGTCATTTCCTCCGCCGACGCCGTATCGTTTTCAAATCCGGTGACGCCGGAGACCGTTATTTCACGGCAGATCTCGCCTGCCACAAGTATTCTTGCTTTTCTCATTCTGTCCTCCTTTGCGGAATCATTTGTAATCTTTGTCGTGCTCCCCTATCATCGGGATATGCCATATTTCCTTGACCGTCGAGCCCTCCCACGAGCCGTCGTGATAAGGATCGGCAACGATGGAGATCGTCGTCATTTCAAGCCCGCGGAGACCTCCGCAATGGATGATGAAGTCCTCACCGTCCACCCGTCCCGCGTAGAGCGCGACGTGCGACCAGTTGTAGTAGGGACGTATGAAGATGATGACGTCACCGGGCGAGAGCTTTGAGCGATCGACGTTCTTCATCGACGTTCCGATCTGCTCACAGAGCCCCTGCTTCGACGCGTAGGCGAGCGCCTTGTGCCACGTCAGCACCGCCCTCAGGTGGTAGCCGCCGTCGGTGTAGATCTTGAAGACCTCCGCAAACGCGCTCGTGTCAAGCCCCTCGACGTTCGGCAGATAATTGAGCAGATAATAGGTGGTGAAGGAAGCGCAGATAAGTCCCCTCTTCTTGAACGACTTGACGTCGGGAAGAAGCCCCGTACTGCTCTTGCTGCTTGCGACCGTCTCGTCGCCCTCGTAGCCGTTTGCACCCTTCATATCGTAGCAGATCTGTGAAAGGTATGGCTTTACGAGAGGATTGTCGCCGTAAACCGTGAACAGCGTTCCATTTTCGACCTGTCCCTTCACGTCGTATCCGAGGTAGCTGAGCGACCTCATAACGGAGGTGTTCACAAGCTCGTCGGGCGCTTTGAAGCCCGACTTCACGTCAACGACAGCACCGCAGACCTTGCAGGTATAGCGTTCCGTGATCACGCCGTTGGTCATGTCGATTTTCTCGCCCTCTCCGAACTCATGCCACAGAGGATAGCTGTCGTCCTCGGTCTCTCCGCAGAGGGTGCAGAGACTCGGTTTGAGGCAGGTGGGCTCACCGTTGTAAATATGCTCGAGCTTCGGTATCTCCTCGGTGGTCTCCTTGCCGCAGCGTTCGCAGACCGCAGAGCGCGATCCCGTCGCATGGCAGGTCGGCTCACTGAGCAGGCTCCATTCGCCGTAGGAATGTCCGAGGGGTTCCTTGCTGTCAACCGTTTTCTTCTCTCCGCAGCGTGAGCAGGTCTTTTCCGTGTAGCCGTACTTCGTACAGGTCGGCTTCACGGTCTTTTCCTTGCTGAAATCGTGCCCGAGGGCATCGAGCTTTTCGACGAGAACGGTCTGACCGCAGATCTCGCAGGTATGCTCGATCTTTCCGCCCTCGGTGCAGGTCGGTTCGGTCACTGTGTCTTCGCCGAAGCGGTGCTCCGTCTTCTCTTTGACGTCAAATCTCTCGCTGAGACCGCACTTGTGGCATATTTTCTCGGTGTAGCCCTCTTCGGTGCAGGTCGGCTGGTGGATTATGATCTCGTATTCGTGATCGCACTCCGGCTCGGTCGTCACCGCGTCGGTATCCGTCGCCTCGGCGGCAGTAGTCTCTTCTTCCGTCGTGACATCCGTCTTTCCGTCGGTCGTATCGTCTCCCTGACCGACAACGTCGTTTCTGCATGACGACACAGTCACGCAGAGCAGTATTGCCGCTATTATCGGCATAAGTCTTTTTTTCATATCAGTTGTGGCATTCAAGCCAGTTGTCTCCTATTCCCGTGTCTGCGACGAGCGGTACTCCGAGCTCCGCCGCATTTTCCATTTCCTCTTTCAGGATCGCCTCTGCCCTTCCGGCGCACTCCTCTGCCGCTTCAAGTATCAGCTCGTCGTGTACCTGGAGGATGAGACGCGCGTCGATTCCCTCGGCTTTGAGCCGGCGGCAGACGTTTATCATCGCGATCTTGATTATATCCGCTGCGGTCCCCTGTATCGGGCTGTTTCTCGCCGCACGTTCTCCGAACTGACGGAGGGACGCCTTCGGCGATTTCAGCTCCTCTATGTACCTCCTTCTTCCGAAAGCGGTGGTGACGTAGCCGTTTTCCTTTGCAAAATCAACGCAGTCCCTGAGGTAGCCGTCTATCATCGGGAAACCGTCGAAATAGGATCTTATGTAGTCGCCTGCTTCCTTTCTCGACACTCCTATATCGGAGGCGAGGGAAAAGGCGCTCATACCGTATATTATGCCGAAATTGATCGTCTTTGCGGACTTTCTCATATCCGGAGTAACCTCCGACGGCCTTACCCCAAACACCGACGCCGCCGTGCGGGTGTGGATATCCTCGCCGAGGATGAACGCCGTTGACATATTGGCGTCACCCGAGACCGAAGCCAGCACCCTCAGCTCGATCTGCGAATAGTCGGCGTCGATCAGCTTGTATCCGTCCTTCGGGATGAAGAACTTTCTCATCTCCCTGCCGAGCTCGGTGCGGATCGGTATATTCTGAAGGTTGGGGTCGGAGGACGAAAGGCGTCCCGTTGCCGCGACCTTCTGATTGAAGGTGGAGTGGATCCTTCCCTCTCCGTCGGCGACGGCGAGAAGACCGACCGCGTAGGTCGAGCGGAGCTTCGTCACCCTTCTGAACTCGATTATCGGCTCTATTATCGGGTGCTTTCCGATGAGGCCTTCAAGCACCTCGATGTCGGTGGAATAGCCGGACTTCGTCTTCTTCGACGACGGAAGCCCGAGTTCCTCAAAGAGCAGAGTTCCGAGCTGTTTCGTCGAGTTGATGTTGAACTCCCTGCCGGCGATGCCGTAGATCGTGTCGCGGTATCCGTCGGCGAGCTTACCCAAATATTCTCCGAAGCTCTCAAGCCCGTTTCTGTCAACTCTGAATCCGACGTTCTCCATATCCGCAAGCACCCTTGCGAGCGGAAGCTCTATTTCGTTGTAAACGTATTCCTGCTTCGTGTCGCTTAGCAGCTTTTTTTCTGCCTCGGCGATATCGTACAGCACCCTTGCGCCGTCGTATTCGCCTTCAAGTGGACAGCGGAGGTATTCCATCGCCATTCCTTTCAGGTCCTGCTCTCTGCCGTTCGGCTTTATGACGTAGGCGGCGAGCGAAACGTCAAAAAGCTTTGCTTTCACGTCTCCGAAACGGAGATATACGCTCTTGCTGTCGGCGACGGTGATCTCTCTTTCTCCGTCATCAAGGAGGGCTTTCAGCCCGCTTTCATCAGCGGAAAAGCTGTTTTTGCCGTCTGAAACGACGGTTGCCGCGCCGTTTTCCCAAACGGCGGCGGTATTGGCGATCTTCGTAATATTAAACGGGAGCAGTTCTCCCATGGGATATGCGCTGACGGTCTCACCTGCCGGCTGACCGTTTTTGCCAGCCGCAAGCTCCTTTATGCCGTCGAGTATCTTGCTCATCTGAAGGCGGGAGCATATCTCCGTCACCTTCTCGGTGTCGGCGTCCTTAACCGCTATGTCCTCAAGCGTGACGCCTATCGGAGCGTCGAGGAGGATCTTTGAAAGGAACCTCGAAAACTTCGCGTCCTCTCTGCCCGCCTCAAGCTTTGAAAGAAGGCCCGCCTTCTTTATTTCGCCTATGTGGCAGTATATATTTTCAATGCTTCCGTACGCCGAAACGAGGTCGAGCGCGCCCTTGTTCCCTATGCCGTCGATACCCTTGATGTTGTCGCTCTTGTCTCCGACTATCGCCTTGTAATCTATGAAGGATTCGGGGGTTATGCCCGGATATTCCGCGTTGAACCCGGCGCGGTCGAGTATCTTTATCCCCTTCGGGTTCTTGTATATGACGTAAACGTTGTCCCTGATAAGCTGGAACGAATCGCGGTCGCCCGTGATTATGTACGCTTCAAGGTCGTCCTCCCCGTGCGCGAACGCCGAGCAGGTGCCGAGAATATCGTCCGCCTCGTAGCCCGGTGCCTCGATGATCTTTATCCCCATCGCTCCGAGAAGCTC
>JAGHTD010000099.1 GCA_018065475.1 Candidatus Colimorpha enterica | reverse complement strand
GATGACAACTCGATCCCGATCGAGATCTACAACGCCGACGGAACTCTCCAGAGCAAGAGCTGAAAACGACAAAAGCAAAAGGACGCGCAGGCGTCTTTTTTGCTTTTATTCCGCTCTGCGGATTGACAAAACGGCGGTAAAATGGTTCAATATAATATGGTATAATCTTTGAGGAGAAAACGAATGCTTGACGTCGGGGAGCTTATCGAAAAATACAATATCGTGCTTGACGAAGAGCAGAAGCGGGCGGCGTTCAGCGACAGAAAGAACATCCTTCTCCTCGCCGTGCCGGGAAGCGGAAAGACGACGGTCATGATCGCCCGCCTCGGCTACCTCGTGAAATGCCGTGCCGTCTCCCCGTCCTCTATTCTCGCCGTGACTTACAGCGTCGCGGGTGCGGGCGAGATGCAGAAAAGATATATTTCGCGTTTCGGCGACGACGGGATAAGGATAAGCACCATCCACAGTCTCTGCGTCTCGGTCATAGATACCTATTGCAAAAAGAAGCACAGCAGGCCCTTTGAGCTGATGACCGAAGAGGGAATGAGAAGCTCTATCGTCCGCGGGATTATGCGGAGCAACGGGAGCTATCCGACCGACAGCGACGTGAACGACGCGCTGACGAAGATCACCTACTGCGCCAATATGATGCTCTCCGACGGGGAGATAAAAGAGAAAATCGAGCTTGAAGGAAGGGATTTCTCCGAGCTTTACGGGCAGTACAGACAGTACAAGATAGACAATCACCTCATGGACTTCGACGACCAGCTCGTTTACGCGCTGAAAGTGCTGAGGTCTTATCCGAAGATAAGAGATCAGTACGCGATGCAGTACGCATATATCTGCGTGGACGAGGCGCAGGACACGTCCTACATCCAGCATCAGATAATCGACCTCCTATGCTCCAAAGGCGCCGGACTGTTTATGGTCGGCGACGAGGATCAGAGCATATACGGTTTCAGGGCGGCGTATCCCGACGCTCTCATGTCGTTTGAAAAGGACAGGGAGGACGCCGAGGTCTTCCTTATCGAAAAGAACTACCGCTCGACGGGGAAGATCGTCTCCTCGGCCGACAGATTCATCTCCCGCAACGAAAACAGAAGAAAAAAGAATATGAAGGCGGACGGCGGAGAGGGAATACCGCCGATATTCCGTCAGCTCCCAAACCTCGGGCTGATACCCGACTATCTCCTGCAAAAAGTGCAGAGCGAGAGTTTTTCCTCCCTTGCGGTGCTCGCAAGGCAGAGCGACAGTCTCATCCCGACGATAGACATCTTTTCCGAAAAGGGGATCCGCTTCAACCTGCGCGGCAGGGATTCGCTGTTTTTCAGCCATTTCGTGATTCAGGATATCAAGGATATCATCGCCTTTTCGGAGGATCCTTACGATGCTTCGCTTTTCATCAAGCTGTATTACAAGTTCTGCTGCGGGCTGACGAGGACGGAGGCGGAGAACGCCGTCGCCAACAACAGCGGCAAAAAAATGCTTCCTTTCCCCGAATACATCGAGAAGAACCCGATAATATCGGAGAAAAAGCGGATAAAAATGCACTTTACCGCCGCCGCTCTCCGCTCAATGCCGTCAAAAAATATGCTCGGCAAGCTGAAAGCGATAATCGACGGGACGGGCTACGGTGAATATCTCCTTGACCGCCCCAACGATATGGTGAAGATAAGGGCGCTTTACTGCCTCGCCGACCGCCACAGTTCAAAAGAGGACTTCTACGCGCGCTTAAGCGAGCTTGAAGCGGAGATAAAGAACGGTTTTTCGGGCGGGAATATCACGCTTTCGACCATCCATTCCGTAAAGGGCATGGAGTTCGAGCAGGTCGTGATAATTGACGCCTACAACGGTATAATGCCCTCGATCCCCGAGGACAGCGTCAAGAAAACGCCCCTCAGCGTTGAGGAAAGGCGCACCGTCGAGGAAGACAGACGGATATTCTACGTCGGAATGACGAGGGCGGCAAAGCAGCTTGAGCTTCTGACGGCAAAGAGCAATTACGGGATCCCGCTACCCGGCACCGAGTACGTCGATCAGCTCCGCTCCTTCGCTTCCGTGAAGGAAGAAAAGAACCCGGAAAAGACGGTAAAGGATTTGGAAGGCCTTGCCTCGGAGTATTCGGCGGGCGACAGGATAATCCACAGGGTGTTCGGCTACGGGAATATCGTTTCGGTAAGTGTAAAAGGCAGAAAGCATTTTGCGTCGCTCGTCTTCGACAACGGCGGAAAACGCAGACTGTGCCTTGAAGAATGTGTAAAAAGAGAGATCATTGAGAAGAAATATGATTGATATTATAATAAAGTTTGTCCAGGGAATGATAATAGGCGTGGGAGGCGTGCTCCCCGGAATCAGCGGAGGCGTGCTCTGCACCGTCTTCGGGGTTTACGAACCCCTCGTCGAGGTCATCGCCCACCCCAAAAAGAACTTCAAAAAGTATGCAAAACTGCTCATCCCGACGGTCATCGGCATTTTTGCGGGCTTCCTCGGGCTTGCAAAGCTCGTCGAGGTGCTGTTCTCAAGCTACGAAAACCTCGCGGTCTGCGTGTTCATAGGGCTCATCCTCGGTATGCTTCCCTCGCTGAAAAAGAGCGCGGAGCAGACCGAGAGGAAAAAGCTGTCCCTGCCTCTTATGGGAATAGCGTTCGTGCTGTTTTCGGCAATACTGTTTTTCATCAGGTTTGCGGGCGGTATGACGGTCAAGGCCGACACCTTCGGCTTCATCCTCTGCGGATTCCTTTTCGGTCTCGGTATTGTCGTTCCCGGTCTCTGCGGACCGTCGTTTATGCTTTTCCTCGGGCTTTACGAGCCGCTTATGGAGCTCATCTCCGGCGCGGTCGAGAGTCTCGTCTCCTTCATCACGGGTAAAGCGGGCTTCTCCGAGGCGCTGACGGCTATGAGAATACCTTATTGCTTCGCCTTCGGGCTCGTCGCGCTCGGTACGATAATCCTGTTGTCAAAGCCGGTGGATTACTGCATCGGAAAATATCCGTCGGAGCTTAGATACGTCATTCTCGGTATCGTCGCTGCGACCGTGCTTCCCCTCGTCCCGAAGCTTAACGGTGCAAAGGAAATCATCCTTGCCGTCGTATGCGTGATCGTCGGCTTCGCCGTCGCTTTCTTCACCGACAGACTCTCGAACAGATATATGGAGAAACAGAATGAAAAGAATACTGCTGCTTGACGGAAACAGTATAATGATGAGCTCCTTTTTCGGCATTCCGCTCCTGTCCACGACCGACGGGATATATACGAACGCCATAACGGGAACTCTCAACGTCCTGCTGAAATATATGAAGGAGCTTGCGCCCGACTACTGCGCGGTGGCTTTTGACGTTCATCATCCCACCTTCCGCCACGACGCTTACGCCGAATACAAGGCGGGCAGAAAGCCGATGCCGGAGGAGCTTCGCCCGCAGTTCCCGCTCGTGAAGGAGCTTCTCGGAGCGATGGGGATAAAGATCATCGAGGCACCGGGCTACGA
>JAGHTD010000033.1 GCA_018065475.1 Candidatus Colimorpha enterica | reverse complement strand
TTATTATAGCGAGGTATATAATTATGAAACTTATTCTTGCAATAGTAAATAACGACGATGCTTCCGACGTAAGCAAGGCGCTGAGCGCGGAACGCATTTCGGTAACGAAGATCTCTTCCACCGGCGGATTCCTTATGAACGGAAACACGACTTTCCTTATGGGTGTTGACGACGATAAGGTCGAAAAGGCGATGGGTATCATTGCCGAGCACTCGGAAAAGAGAACCATCAACGTCCCGATGGATATGAGATATCAGACAGGACGTGACGGTCTTCCCGTGGGTACCGTCATCGTAGGCGGAGCCACCGTCTTCGTCCTCAACGTAGAGGAATGTAAGCGTCTTTGATTACGAGAGAAGAAATATTAGGGAACAAACGTCTTTTTGACATAATCGACGGTTTCAACGGGTCGGAGGGTTTTCCGAACTCGATGATCATAAGCGGTCCCGAGGGCAGCGGCAAATATATGTTTGCAAAGTATATTGCCATGTGTCTCGGCTGCAAGTCGATGTTCCGTCCCTGCCTTTCCTGTGACGAATGTGTGAGGATAGACGAAGGGAACTGCCCCGACGTTTTCACGCTCGATCTTCCGGAAGACAAAAAGACGATCGGCGTTCCCGAAATAAGAAGGATTAAAGAGGACGCATATATCGCGCCCGACGTCCTTGACGTCAAGGTATATATAATAAGAAACGCCGACAGCATGACCTCGCAGGCACAGAATGCGCTTCTCAAGCTTTTTGAGGAGCCGCCGAAAAACGTTTATTTCATTCTTACCTGCGTTTCGGTGTCGGGACTTTTGCCGACTGTCAGATCAAGGGCGATCGAACTGCGCACGCAGATCTTCAACAATTCCGAGCTTGAAGATTATTTCCTTTCGGAAGACAGATCGGGCGGAGCCGACGAAAAGACGCTGAAGGAAGCTATCAAGCTGTCCTGCGGTACGGTCGGCAACGTAAAGAAGTTTCTCAGTACCGGTAAGACGGATAAGATGTATTCTTATGCCGAGAACGTTCTCCGTTCTCTTTCTTCGGGCGACTACACCTCGGTGCTTTCCTGCTTTTTGCAGCTCAGGCAATCGAGGACTGACGTCTCCGGTCTGCTTGATTTCCTTCTTCTTGCGATAAGGGATGTTTCATCCTGCAAGCGATGCAGGGAAGAGATAGACACGTTCTATTTCACCGACAGATCAACGGCGAAAGAACTGTCATCAAACTTCTCTCTCGGCTACCTTTGCCGGCTATACGATACGGTCCTTTCATATAAGGAAGAGATCGACGATCAGAATGTAAATGTAAAAACGGCTGTCAGCAATTTGACCGCCGCAATCAGAGGATTACCAAAATAAATGAGCGATAATATAGAACCAAACAATGAGCTTCTCGGCGAGAACGAGACCGAAGGCAACGACGTTACGGTTCAACCCAAGGAAGTTAAAAAATACAAGGCCGTAACGGTCAATCAGAAGCTCGGAAGAACTTATTTCGACGGCAACGGTATAAACGTCAAGCGCGGTGACAAGGTCATTGCCGAAACGCAGAACGGTCTTGAATACGCCGTGGTCTATCTTGAAGAAAGAGATGTAAACGAAGACGAGATCACGCTTCCGATGCCGAAGATCGTAAGGTTTGCAAGTGCTTACGACCTTTCCCGTATCGAAGCAAACAAGGAAAAAGAGATCGCGGCGTTCAATACCTGCCTCGGTCTTATCGAGAGAAGCTGTCTGCCGATGAAGCTCGTCGATTGCGAGTATTCGGTCGATTGCTCCCGCCTTACGTTTTTCTTCACCGCAGAAGACAGAGTGGATTTCAGAGAACTTGTCAAGGATCTCGCGTCGGAGTTCAAAACGAGAATTGATTTGAGACAGATAGGCATAAGGGACGAGGCGAAGCTTATCGGCGGTCTCGGCCCCTGCGGAAGACCATTCTGCTGCTCAAGATTTCAGCCCACGTCTTCCCAGATGTCGATAAAGATGGCAAAAGAGCAGGGTCTTTCGATGAACTCCGTCAAGATCTCCGGCTCCTGCAACCGTCTTATGTGCTGTCTCAAATATGAACACGAGCAGTATAAGGAAGCAATTTCAAATCTCCCCAAGGTCAATTCCATCGTCGGTACCCCCGACGGCGACGGTGTGGTAATTGAA
>JAGHTD010000315.1 GCA_018065475.1 Candidatus Colimorpha enterica | reverse complement strand
AACAGCGGTCATCTCATTCGGCGGCGACGTCGCAAGCCCATACGACGGCTACTGGTTCTACGGTATTCATTCAGCCGAGCTCTGCATTTGCCTCTGCGGAGAGGACTATCTTTACGTCGATTCCTACAAGAACGGCGACAGCGTCATCAGTCTCGTCAAATATTCCGACCACAGCTGTGTGATCGTCACCAATCCCCGTAACGCCGACCTTCATATTACGATAACGGGTCAGGAAGGTTCATGTCATAAGTTCCTCCCGCTGAATTATCAGAGCGTCGGCCCCGCCGAGTTTATGGAGATGATAGAGAAAAAGGAGCTTCCGAGACCGCTGTCTCACTACGTTGCGGCGACACGTCTCGTAAACGACATTATCGCTTCGTATGAAAAGGAAGCCGAAAGATGATCCGCGTAGGCGTAATCGGTTGCGGAGGAATTGCTCCGTGGCATATCTCGGCAATAAACGATTTGCCCGATACGGTTCTTTCGGCAGTTTGTGACAGTAATCCCGCTTTTGCCGCTAAAACAGCAAAAGAGCAGGGTGTCAGAGCGTTTTCGTCAGCCGACGAAATGCTCTTATCGGGCGAGATCGACGCCGCCGCGATATGCACTCCGAGCGGAACTCACGCGGAATTGGCGATAAAAGCCCTCAAAAATGGGATATATCCCATAGTCGAGAAACCTATGGCTATCACGCCGGAGAGTCTCGACCGTCTCCTCGACGCCGAGGCAAAGAGCAGGGCGTTTATCTGCCCCATATCACAGCTTCGTTTTCTCCCCGACGTAAAAAAGGTAAAAAATTGTCTTGAGAGCGGGCGAATCGGAAATATCGTCCTTGCCGATCTTTCGATGAAATACTGGCGTGACGAGGCGTATTATTCGCAGAAAAAATGGCGCGGGACGTGGGAGATGGACGGCGGCGGTGCTCTGATGAATCAGGGCATCCACGGTCTTGATCTTCTTTGCTGGCTCTGCGGTACGCCGGAATGTGTTTCGGCGACAGCCTCGACCGTCTGTCACGATATTGAAACGGAGGACACCCTCTCGGCTTCTCTCCGCTTCGGGAACGGTGCCGTCTGCAACGTTATCGCATCCACCGCGGCTTTCCCGGGCTTCCCGAGAAGGTTGGAGATATGCGGTGACAAGGGAAGCTTGACACTTATCGAAGGCGAGCTTACGTATTCTTCGATACCCGATCTTGACGTTCACGACCATACGGGCGGCGGTCACAGCGATCCGTTTGCGATTGATTCCGCACCGCACAGAATGCAGTATCAGAATATCGCCGACGCGATCAAGGGAAGATCACCGTTGCTTGTTACCTCATCCGAATCTGCAAAGACGCTTAGACTTATTTTTGACATATACCGTAAAGCGGGTATCAGAGAATAAGATAATGCACATTTGACCTCATATTTTGAGAAAAGAAGAAATAATTATTGACATTTCACAGCGATTT
>JAGHTD010000225.1 GCA_018065475.1 Candidatus Colimorpha enterica | reverse complement strand
ACTCATCGCACTTTTTATCTTTATTCTTTTTATCGTCAGTCAGTACCGATTTGTCAAAGAAAATGATACTTATGACGAGAAGGATTGCCGCAACCGTAACGAAGCTGTCGGCGACGTTGAACACCGGGAACTCATGCAGGACCGGGAAATCAAAGTCGAAATGAATGAAATCCACAACGTAGCCGAGAGAAATACGGTCTATCTGATTTCCTATCCCTCCGCCGACGACCATAGCCATAGCCACAGCCGTAAGAGGATGAACGGTTTTTCTCAGCACTATAAGATATACGGCGATCGCAATTATGATGACGAAAGTCACGGTGATGAAGAACCACCTTGCTCCCTCTGCCATACCGAACGCCATTCCGGTATTTTCAACGTAAACGAAGTCGATGAATCCCGGCAGGAACGCCTTATGTCCGCCGCCTTTAAGAGCATTTACCGCGATCTTCTTCGTGATCACGTCAAGGACAACGGCGACAGCGGCGATAAGAAGCTCCGCTATAAGCAGGATCAGCTGATGAAGCTTACTACGTTCTTGCATCTTGCGCAGAGATACTGACCTTCTTCGTCAGCGGTGCAGTTTTCGGAATACTTCCAGCAGCGTACGCACTTGTTGCCCGCCGCGGGTGTGACGGTGATCTTGTCCTCACCCTTTTCTACCTTGACGGCAGAAACGACGAGAACGTCCTCAAGTGCCTTTTCGGACTTCTTGAGAGTTGCGTAGAGAGCATCGTCGGACGTGGAGATAACGACGCCGGCGTCAAGGGATTTACCGATGAGCTTTTCGTTTCTCGCGTCCTCAAGCGCCTTCATTACGTTGTCTCTGAAATCAAAGAGCTTGTCCCAGCTCTCCTCGTCCGCAAATACGAGCTTTTCGTCATATTCGGGCATATCGTTGAGCATAACGTTCAGCGCGTTTTCGTCGCTCTTGTGCGTCATCATTACCCACGCTTCGTCGGCGGTGTAGCTGATGATCGGAGCGGTCAGACGGAGGAAGCCGGAGAGGATCGTGTAAATGACGGTCTGAGCGGCACGGCGGAGCTTTGAATCCTTCGCCTCGGCGTAAAGCCTGTCCTTCGTGATGTCGATATAGAGCTTTGACATATCGACCGCGCAGAAGTTGTTGATCTCGTGATATACGATGTGGAACTGGTATGCGTTATACGCGTCGCGTACGGTCTTGACGAGAGAATTGTATCTCGAAAGAGCCCATTTGTCGATGTCTGTGAGCTCATCGTATGCAACCATATCGGTGTCGGGGTTGAAATCGTTTACGCCGTCGCCGAGGTTGGCCATAAGGATACGGACGGTGTTTCTGATCTTGCGGTATGCCTCGGAAAGCTGCTTGAAGATGTCGTCGGATACTCTTACGTCAACCTGATAATCGGAGGACGCAACCCAAAGTCTGACGAGGTCGCCGCCGTACTTGACGATGACTTCTTCGGGAGCTATGGAGTTGCCGAGGGACTTGTGCATTGCTCTGCCCTTGCCGTCAACTACCCAGCCGTGAGTGAGAATGTTTTTGAAGGGTGCGCCATCGCCCTTTGCCGCAACGGCGGTGAGAAGCGAGGACTGGAACCATCCTCTGTACTGATCCGCGCCCTCGAGATAGAGGTCTGCGGGCCACTTCATTTCTGGATCGCTCTCAAGCACCTTGAAGTGAGTGGATCCGGAATCGAACCATCCGTCGAGAGTGTCGGTCTCCTTCTCAAAGGACTTTCCGCCGCAGAACGGGCAGGAGTAATCCTCGGGGATAAGCTCGTTTACGTCGAGGTCAAACCATGCGTTTGAGCCCTTTTCGCCGAATATATCGGAGATCTTTGCTATCGTTTTGTCATCGCAGAGCGGCTTGCCGCAGTCTGCGCAGTAGAAGACGGGAATGGGAAGACCCCAGTGACGCTGACGGGAAATGCACCAGTCTGCGCGCTCGCGGATCATCTGCACCATTCTGTCCTTACCCCATTCGGGAGTCCAGTTTACGTTGTCGCAGGCGGCAACGGCTTCGTCCTTGAATGCCTCAACCGAGCAGAACCACTGAGGAGTAGCTCTGAAGATTATCGGGTTCTTGCATCTCCAGCAGTGAGGATAGGAGTGGACGACGTCTTCGGAAGCGAAGAGAGCGCCGGACTCCTTGAGATCGGCAAGGATGACCGCATTTGAGTCGGCATAATACATTCCCGCGTATTTTCCTGCGGCTTCGGTCTGATAACCTCTGTCGTCAATGGGAACGATAATATCTATATTGTAGCGTTTGCAGGTAACGTAGTCGTCTGCACCGAAACCGGGAGCGGTGTGAACGCAGCCCGTACCGGAATCCATTGTGACGTATTCCGCGTTGACGATGACTGACTTTCTGTCAAGGAAGGGGTGCTGGGCGTACATATATTCAAGCTCTGCGCCCTTGAAGGTCTTGGTGATCTTATAATCGGAAATACCGCCTGCCTGCATAGTCTTGTCGGCGAGCGCCTCTGCAACGATATAGTTCTTTCCGTCAGCGGAAACTACCGCATAGGTCTCACGGGGATGAACGGCGATCGCAAGGTTGCCGGGAAGCGTCCATGTCGTGGTCGTCCAGATGATGAAATAGGTGTTGTCGAGATCGTAGCCGTCAAGAAGTCCCTTGTCGTCAACTACTTTGAACTTGACGTAGATTGACGTGCAGGGATCGTCTGCGTATTCGATCTCCGCCTCTGCAAGCGCAGTCTCGTCCTTCGGGCACCAATATACGGGCTTGAGACCCTTGTATATGTAGCCCTTCTTGAACATTTCGCCGAATACCTTTACCTCTCTTGCCTCAAACTTGGGGTCCATGGTGAGGTAAGGGTGCTCCCAGTCGGCAAGAACGCCGAGACGCTTGAACTGCGACATCTGAATATCGACGAAGTTCTGAGCAAACTCGTGGCATGCCGTTCTAAACTCGGAAATG
>JAGHTD010000138.1 GCA_018065475.1 Candidatus Colimorpha enterica | reverse complement strand
CGTTCCGTTCCCGCCCCATCGAGGATATAGTCTCGGAGGCAAAGGATCTTGAAAAGCTCGGCGTAAAGGAGCTCATCATCGTCGCGCAGGACACATCCCGCTATGGCCTTGACATTTACGGAGAGTATTCGCTCGCAAAGCTCGTCAGAGCCCTTACGGACAACACTTCGATCCCTTGGTTCCGTCTCCTTTACTGCTATCCCGACAAGATAACCGACGAGCTTATCGCCGAACTGAGGGACAATCCCCGCCTTCTCAAATACATCGACCTGCCGATTCAGCACATTTCCGACAATATGCTGAAGGCGATGAACCGCCACGGCGACAGCAAGTGCGTCAGAGACACGGTGAAGAAGCTCCGTGACAACGTCCCGGGGATCGTTATCAGAACGACGGCAATCGTCGGCTTCCCCGGTGAGACCGAGGAGGATTTCAGACAGCTCTGCGAATATCTGCCGGAGGCGAAGTTCGACCGTTTCGGCGCGTTCACCTACTCCCGCGAGGAGGACACCCCCGCTTACGATATGCCCGATCAGATCGACGAGCAGGTAAAGCAGGACAGATACGACGAGCTGATGGACATTCAGCTTGAGATACACGAAAAGCTCAACGAGGCAAAGGTGGGCAAGACCGTCCGCGTACTCGTCGAGGGCTACGATCCCGTCGCCGAGACCTTCTACGGAAGAAGCGAAGCGGACGCGCCCGAGATCGACGGCAAGGTCTATTTCACCGGCGGCAAGGTCAAGGGAAGCACGGGGCTCTCTCCCCTTCCCGGTGAGTTCGTCAGCGTCAGGATCAACGAGGCGATGGACTACGACCTCTTCGGCAAGCTCGTCAAAAGCAAATAATCTATTTTCAGGAAAGGAACGTGCCGCTTCGGCACCGACAGCAAAATGAATCTTCCAAACAAACTGACCATAATGCGTATCATCCTCGTCCCCTTCTGCGTGTTCTTCATCGCATATCCCATTCTCGGAGAGATCGTATCTCCGATCGTCGCGCTCGTCATATTCTGCGTGACCTCCCTCACCGATATGCTCGACGGTAAGATCGCAAGAAAATACAACCTTGTGACCGACTTCGGCAAATTTCTCGATCCCGTAGCCGACAAACTGCTCATAATCGGATCGTATTCGGCGATCCTTTTCGCGCACAGGACCGAAACGCTCTTCGCAAGCTTCGCCTTCTGGGCGCTGTTCATCATCTTCTTCCGTGAGCTCGCCGTCACCTCGATGAGGGCGATCGTCATAGGCAAGGTCGATGTGGCCGCAAACTGGATGGGCAAGGTCAAGACCGTATCGCAGATGGCCTGCGTCATCGTCGTGCTCATCGAGCCCCTCGTCTGCAAACTGTTTTCGATAGACACCCACTCGATCGCAAGCATCGTTCTTCTCGTCTTCTCCGCATTCATGGCGCTGATCTCGGGAATAAACTACTTCATCGCATACTGGCCTCATCTGAAGCCCAACAAATGATATGATAGACCTTCTTTCTGTGGAAAAAGACTTCATAAGAGGTCACATAAAGGAAGGCGGTACCGCCGTGGGTTTCACGATGGGAAACGGTCCCGCCACCCTCTGGCAGTCGGATGCCGTT
>JAGHTD010000194.1 GCA_018065475.1 Candidatus Colimorpha enterica | reverse complement strand
TAATAATTGCACTACTTGCTATATGCTCTTGTAATAAACCTTGCGAGCATGTTGCAGGTGACTGGATAGTTGACGTAGAATCAACATGCACGGCAGAAGGTTCAAAACATCAAATTTGTCAATTATGCGGGGAAACGCTGCAGGTTGATGTTATCCCAGTAGCCGAGCACACATTCGGAGAATGGAGAACAATCAGCTATGCAACCTGCACATCATCAGGCACGAAAGCGCGAGTATACGCATGTGGAAAAAAAGAGACCGAAACCATTTCTGCTCTCGGGCATACCACTTCAACGGGCAAATGTTCAAGGTGCGGAAAGGATTTCGGCAATTGGGAAAAAAATAATTACGTTGACGAGTTTAAGCGTCCAAAATCAGAAACTTACATTTCAAACATAGAATTAATTGTAGGCACATTTAGCAATAGTGCTACATCCAATTCAAAATTATGTGTTTTGTTTGCTATTGATTATGATCATTTTGGTTTTGCACTTTACGAATATGGTACTCATCAAGTAAAAACTGGTGACAAATATACTGTCACAATACTAGATGATCAAGGGAAAAAGTATACTACCATAGGCTATATGGATACAGGCGTTGGTAGAATACTCCTTTCAAGATGGAAAGGTGAATATGTTAGCGTTACTGATTTACTCAGAAAAAACAAGAAATTGACCTTTTACGTAAAGGAAGATACCCGTTATGGTTATGCATCGACCTATCTTTTCACAGTGGAATCAAGTAATTTTAAGTCAATTTGCCCCAGCAATTGGTTTTAATTTTTCAATGTAATTCATAGCTATCAACTCATAGTATAATTAATATTTATGCATATAATATTTAAAAAATCTGCCGAGCGATGCCCGGCAGATTTTTATTTTTTTCACTTCATCAGCTTATTTACGCCGAGGCGCTTGCGGAGCACCCTGCCGTAAAGTTGCGACAAAAGGGTGACGAAATAATCGTACAGAAAGAACACCGCGTTGCTGAGGACATAGGTGAGGATATTGAAGCCGAGGCGGTCGTCCTCAATCCCGAGCACGAACATCGTCACGGCGATGAGAGCCGAAAGAACCGCGTTGAAATAGATGAACTTGATCACAAACGACAGTAATTTCGGAAGCTTTTCGAGCTTCGGTCTGAACAGGGGATAGACCCCGCCGACGAGAATGAAGGTCACCGAGGCGAACTTATCCGGCAGAAGAAGCATTGAAAGCACTCCCGTCACGCCGTATATGGCGTATGAATAGGGACTTTTTATCTCCTCGACCGCAAAGATCATAAGGATGGAGACTATCGCCACCGCAGTTAGGTCGAACATATTGAAGACCGAGCCGAGGTAGAGTATCACCACCGACAGTGCGGAAAGCATCGCCGAAATGGCGAGCAGTTTCGTCTTGCGTGAATTGTTTGAAGCCATATCAGCAGATGCGGCAGCAGTCGTTGCCGAGACATTCACAGCAGCAGTCGGCTATGCAGAGCGTCCTGCAAAGATCCGACCAGCCGCAGACGGCGTTGTCGTAATTCGTGCCGTATGCGCCCGCGTTCTTTCTTATCTCGTCGAGAGCGCTGCGGTATTCGGCGTTGGCGGAGTCCATGTAGCAGGCGGTCTCAAAGCACTTCTGCGCGTCGTAGATCCAGCCCTTCTGACGGAGGATACAACCCTTTAAGAAGTTCCATTCCGCGTTGCGGTTTGAGATCGGTATCGTGTTGAGATACATATCCGCTTCGGCGTTCTTGCCAGCGTTGATGAGGAAGCGTATCTTTCTGTAAAACTCAGCGTATTCGCCGGTGTAATCGGTATATGAGCCGTCGTCGAAACCGGTATCCTTCTGTCCGCTCTCCGCCGCCGCTCTGATCTTCTGTATCTCGGAGTATGCGGTGTTGATCTCCTTCATCTTCTCTTCGGCAATGTCCGCGAGAGGGTTGTTTGCGTAGTTGTCGGGATGATACTTTTTCGCAAGGTCTCTGTATGCTTTTTTTATTTCGTCGTCGGTCGCGTCTCTCGAGACACCGAGGACCTTATAGGGATCTGTCATCCTTTTCTCCTTAATCGGCCTTCCCGGCCTGTTCGTGTTTTTTCAGAAGTTCATCCGCCTTCTTCGGCATTCCGAGGCGGAGGATATTGTCGGTCAGCGCGCAGAGCATATCTCCGTCAGACGGGAGAAGATCGCAGGCGCAGGAAGCCGCCTGAAGCTCAAGGAGCATCGCGTTTCTGCACATCCCGACGTCAATCCCGTCCGAAAACGGGTTGAATCTGCCTTTTTTCATATCCTTTTCGAGATCATCGACGGCGTCGGCAAAATATATCCATCTGCCGATATGCCTGCCGATCTCGTAAGCAATGCGCTTCTTTTCGCCGTCAAGCCCGTAAGCGAACACCGAGGCGAGCATTTGCCCCGAGGTCTCGGCGAGACTGTCGGGCGTTCCCTCTCCGCTCTTTTCAAGCTCCGAGAGCTTTTCGAGTTCTGCGGTCAGAGCCGTGTCAAGATCGCTCATTCCCGCTTTTTTTCTCATCCTGCCCGCCGCAGAGCGCAGGAGCTCAGAGCCGAGCTTTTTCAGCCCCTTGCCGTCCTTCACGTCGTCGTCGAGCTTATGCCAAGTCAGCAGACCGCTGACCGCGGAGCAGTATGAAAGCACTCCGTCGGTCTCCGCCATCGGCTTCTTTCTGAAAGGCGGGACGGGACAGCGGTGCTGCCCTATCTCGGGCGTTTTTTCTTCGAGGCGGTACCGTATGATCGCAAGAAAGACCATATCGTAGGAGAGCGACAGCCGCCCTTCCTTGCAGAGCGACTTGCCGAGGGCGCGGCAAAGGCCGCAGTATATGCTCTGATAATACGCGTTTTCTCTGATCTTCAGTTCTTCGGTATAAGTCCTGACGTATCCGAACATTGCTCTGCCTCCCGATATTATCTTGATTATACATTATACAATGTAAATGCGGTTTTGTCTATACGGGCGGGAAAAATATTACAATTTGGTCACAATTTCGCTTATTTTTACGCAAAAAAGCAGGCGATGAACGCCTGCTTTCCGCGTCAATACTGTGCGTACTGTATGAGATAATCCCTCCAGGGAGCGTATTTCTTCGCGTAAAGGTGTATTCCGTCTCTCGATACTCCCTCCGCCATATATCCCTTTCCGGGCGCGTCGAATACGTCCTCGATGTCTGCGAAGAAGATGTCGACGCCGTTCGTAATGTCCGCAAAAGCGTCGTTCAGCTTTTCAATCCTGCTGTTATTCACAGACTTGCTGGAAGCGTCCTTTGCCGCCGTGGTATGGTAGTTTGCCGTGATGATGACCTTGACACCGGGCAGTACTCTCTGTATCTCCGCGATGTCGTCCCTCATCTTGTTTGAGACCTTCGTCGGACTGTAACCCATCTCGTTTATTCCGAGGAGGATGAAGATCTTGGTGAAGCTCTTGCCTTCAAGGTAGTCGAGAAGGCCCATCGACTTGTTGTCCTGCGTCGTGACCTTCTTTACCGACAGCATATCGAATACCGTCATCGAGTTGCGGGCGAAATAGGTAGCACCCTTGATCTTTGCGTAGGACGCAAGACCTACGGTGCGGGAATCGCCGACAAAGAGCGCGTCGGCGAAATATGCGATGTCGTCGAGCTCGTGCACCTCGACGGGGTATCTCTCCCTCGGAGGTCTGCTCTCGTCGGGATCGACGGGAACGTATTTCGTCGTATCTGCCGGCTTGGTGGTGTCGGCGGGCTTTGTCGTTTCGGCGGGTTTGGTCGTCTCTTTTTCCTTGGTGGTGTCGGGAACGGTTGTGTCTTCTCCCGTTGTCTCGGCGGGATCGGTCTCGTCCTCCGTCACGTCTTCCGATGTGTCGGCGTCGGACGTTTCGTCCTTCGTGTCCTCGGTATCCTCTTCCGTCGTTTCGTCCTCGACGGTATCGTCGGAATAGGTTTCCTCGTCCTCGGTTTCCCTGCCCGAAAGGAACTTCATGAAGTCCCCTATCGGGTCGCCGCTCTTGCTCCCTATGACAACGCCCATGACGAGGATAGCCACCGCCGTCACGGCGATCACAACAAGAAGTGCGACGTCGAATATTTTTTCTTTTTTGTTTGTCTGATTATTATCCATTTTCCATCAATAGTCCGCGTACATAAAGGGATTGCTTCCCGAAACGGAAGCGATATATACGGAGATCCAGAATATAAGTGTAAGAAGGGCGATCATCACCGCTCTGTTCTTCTTTATCTTTTCTAAAAGACGCGAAGCGTAAGGCGTACAGATGAATACGCCGAGCAGGAGGAAGATATACCTGAGCCCGATCTTCAGAAAATCGAGCCGATCGACGAAGTCTTCGGTACCGAAGAAGGGGACGAGCCGTTTGAACAGCTCTGCGAGCTGCTGCATATCCGTGCAGAGGAACAGCGACCAGCTGACCGCAACGTACAGAAGAAGATAAATATGCGAGCCGACCTTCGACGAGGTTATCCGGTAAAGGACGCCCTTTCTGTCGGCGGATATTTTTTCAAGATACACGAAGACGAAGGAGATCAGTCCCCAGATGAGGAAGGGCAGCGAAAAGCCGTGCCAGAGGCCCGTGAACAGCCATACGGCAAGCGTCGAGACGAACATTCTCACCTTTCCGTGACGGCTTCCGCCGAGCGGGAAATACACGTTTTCCCTGAACCAGCGTCCGAGGGAGATGTGCCACCTGCGCCAGAACTCGGAGACCGAGCGGCTCGAATAGGGCTCGTCGAAGTTGGGACATTCCTTAAAGCCGAGCATGACGCAGATACCGTCCGACATCAGACTGTACCCGAAGAAATCGGCGTAAAGGCAGACCGAATAAGAAAGGAGGCATATCCACGCCATAGGCGTTGACGCGCTCTCGAAGCCGAAGTTGGCAGCCGACGAATATATCGGCGCGATCTGCTGTGAGACGATCATTTTGAGGCCGAAACCGAGGATGAACCTCTCAAGTCCCCGATATATCGCGTCGAGGCGGGGCTGTCTTGAATGAAGGTCGTCCATTACCTCCGAATACTTCTGAAGCGGTCCCTCGATTATCCTCGGGAACATAAGATCGAAAGCGGCGAACGAAACAATGTCCTTTTCGCATTCAACACCCTTGTATATCTCGTGGAGGTAGCTGATGTTCCTGAACGAGAGATAGGAGACGCCGACGCTCGTCAGCCACATGGCTTTTCCGGGGATTATGCCCGACGCCGCAAGGCGGTAAACGACGATGATCACGGCGTTGAATATCACGCCGAAGGAAAGCGGTATCTTCTTTCGTCTGCAAAGCCCGATGAGCTGTCCGAACATCCAGTTGGCAAGCACCGAGACCGCCGCAAACAGGCAGAAAACGGTGCTTTTGTCCGAGACGAGCCAGTAGAACACCGCGCTTGAAATAAGCAGGACGGCGTTTTTCAGCTTCTGCGGGACAAAGCGGTTGAGGATCACCGTCAGAGGAAGCAATATGAAAATAAACAGGTTGTCGGTCAGTCCCATATACGCCTCCCGCTGATTGATTAACTTTATGATTATATCACTAAAATCAAGCTTTTTCAATAGTAATGCTCACTTTTCCTTGACATTGACGGAAAAAAGTATTAGAATATCAGTAACGGAGATAATGACATGAACGAAGCTCAAATCAAAACCACCGATCTCATCTGCTCTCTGTTTGACAGACAGACGATAAAAAAACTGATATTCAGCAGATTTGACGACAAAAACATACTTAAATGCGAGGGGCGTCTCATCCTTCTCAAAGGCAGGACGGCGCTCCAGCTCGAATATTTCACGTCCGACGGCAAGGCGACACAGAAGAACGTCTTTGCCGACGCTCTGCCCGCCGAGATCGGCTCTCTGATCGCCTCCTGCCGTCAGTGCAACGTCATCACCTCGTCGGGTGAGGCGGAACTCAAAACCTCAAAAAGCGGCAATTCCACGCTTCTTGACAGGATAAAAGGCACAGACGCCAAAGCAGAGATAGGCTCAAACGACAAAAAGAAGAAGAACATTCTCGTCAAGAACAGATTTTACCCCTTCCTTTACGAGCTCGGCGTCATCGAAAGCGACGGAAGGATCATCGAACGCAAGGGCGCAAAGTTCCGTCAGATAGACAGATTCCTGCAATACGTCGAGGACATATATCCCCGTCTCGGGAACGGAGAGGAGCTTTACGTCCTCGACCTTTGCTGCGGGAAAAGCTACCTCACCTTTGCCGTCTATTGGTACCTTACCGAGATAAAGCACCGCGCAGTCAGAATGTGCGGAGCCGATCTCAAGGCCGACGTCATCGAATACTGCTCGAAGACCGCCGGTAAGCTCGGCTACGAAGGGCTTTCCTTCGTCTGCACCGACATCTCGGAGTTTACGCCGGAACGCACGCCCGATCTCGTGCTTTCCCTCCACGCCTGCGATATAGCGACCGACATAGTCCTCACGACAGCGTCGCGGCTCGGCGCAAAGGTCATCCTTTCCACCCCCTGCTGTCAGCATCAGATAATGGGACAGCTGAAAGGCGAAAGCGAGGCGGAGAAAACGCTTTCTCCGATCATGGAACATTCGCTTCTCAAACAGAAGTTCGCCGTCGCGCTCACCGACGCCCTGAGGTGCAAACGCCTGCAGGCGGAGGGCTACAAGGTTGACGTCACCGAACTCATCGACCCCGAGGACACACCCAAAAACCTTATGATACGCGCCTGCCGGGTGCCTATGGCGGAGGAAGCAAAAGCGAAATACGCCGAGGAGTTCAGGGCTCTTTCGGCTCTCTGCGGCGTAAATCTGTACGGTGGCATAAAATGAACACGACGTCAAGCGAAAGACAGCACAAAAAAATGCTTGAGACGCCGGTCACGAAGCTGCTGATCTCCCTTTCGATCCCCACCGCGGCAAGCCAGCTCATCACCGTCATCTACAACACCGCCGACACGTGGTTCGTGTCAAAACTCAGCAACGAAGCGTCGGCGGCGGTCGGCATAACCTTTGCGCTCATGTCGATTATCCAGGCGTGCGGATTCGGCTTCGGAATGGGCTGCGGAAGTCTCATCAGCCGCCGTCTCGGTCAGAAAAAGGACGAGGAAGCAAATATTTTCGCCTCAAGCGCGTTTTTTGCCGCCGCCTTCATCGGCGCTGTCATCGGCATTTTCGGGCTTCTGTTCCTCTCTCCGCTCATGACCCTGCTCGGCTCGACCGCGGATATCCTTCCCTATTCGATGAGCTACGCCAAATATATCCTCATCGGAGCGCCGCTCTCCTGCGCCTCCTTCGTCCTCAACAACATCCTCCGCGCGGAGGGTGAGCCGAAAAAGGCGATGTACGGAATGTGCATAGGCGGATTGATAAACATGGTGCTCGACCCGATAATGATCTTTTCTCTCGACCTCGGCGTCGCAGGCGCCTCGATCGCCACCGTGCTCAGTCAGATAATCTCCTTCTGCATCCTTTTCTCGTTCTTTTTAAGAAAGCAGAGCATCGTCCTCCTCGATCTCAGATACTGTTCAAAGAAGGTCTCGGTTTACGGTCAGATCCTTTCGACGGGCTTCCCGACGATCTGCCGCCAGGGACTCGGCAGTCTCTCCACCGCCCTGCTCAACAATAAGGCGAAGCTCTACGGCAGTGCCGCCGTTGCCGCGATCTCAGTCGTCGGCAAGCTCTACAACCTCGTCCGCAATATGATCATCGGCGTAGGTCAGGGCTTCCAGACCATCGCCGGCTACAACTACGGCGCGGGCAACAAGACGAGGGCAAAGCAGGCATTCTACACCGCCTGCGTCATCGGCACCGTCGTCTGCCTCGTTTTCACCGGCACGCTCGCTCTCTTCTCCCATCAGATCATTTCCTGGTTCAGAGACGACCCCGACGTCATAGAGATCGGCTCTCACGCCCTGCTCTTCTACTGCGCGACGATCCCATTTATGGCTTATTCGACCTTCGTCAATCAGCTCTATCAGTGCCTCGGCTTCAGAGTGCGCGCGACCTTTCTCGCCTCCTGCCGTCAGGGCATATTCTTCATCCCGCTCGTTTTCCTGCTTCCGAAGTTCCTTGAGCTCACCGGTGTGTCTATGATACAGCCGGGCGCAGACTTCCTGACCTTCCTCATCTCGATACCGTTTCAGTTCTATTTCTGCCGTGTATATCTCACCGACGGTACCGATAGCGAAGCAGTCTGACGGAAAAAAGCCGTATTCAACGCAAAAAATGAAAATAACAGCGGTGTACGCCGCTGTTATTTTCGTTTTTTTCTTGACAAACTTCTCAATATGTAATATAATATATCAGTGCAATGATTCGGAGGAGTAATCCGGGTGCTGCCGACAGCGAGTGCGGGAGGGTGTGAGCCGTGCGGGCAAGTACGGATGAAGGTAGCCGGAGAGCCGCGGAAAGAAAGGGAGACCGAGTAGAATCCGCCGTCCGCCCACGATACGGGTCTCAAGTGCGCCTAACAGGCGAAATCGGGTGGTACCGCGCGTTCAGCGTCCTGATGTCTCAGGGCGTTTTTTGTTTTTCATACCCTGATAACTGCCACGAACGGAGGAAAAAAATCATGCAGAACGAACTCGCAAAAAACTATTCCCCAAAGGAATTTGAGGACAAACTTTACAGGATGTGGGAGGAGAACGGCTATTTCAGACCGTCGGGCGACAAGAGCAAGCCCTCCTTTTCCGTCGTTATCCCGCCCCCTAACGTAACGGGACAGCTCCACATGGGCCACGCCCTCAACGACACCCTTCAGGACATCATCGTCCGCACGAAGAGGATGGAGGGCTACAATACCCTTTGGGTACCCGGAACCGACCACGCGGGCATCGCCACGCAGATCAAGGTCGAGGAAATGCTCCGCAAGGAAAAGGGACTCAGCCGTCACGACATCGGCAGAGAGGAGTTTCTCAAGCTCGTCTGGGACTGGAAGGAAAAATACGGCAACAGGATCATCAGCCAGCTGAAAAAGATGGGCACGTCCTGCGACTGGGATCACGAGGCATTCACCATGAGCCCCACCCTTTCCGCAGCCGTAAAGAAGGTCTTCGTCCGTCTTTACAACAAGGGCCTCATCTACCGCGGATACAGGATCACCAACTGGTGCCCTCACTGCGCGACGGCTCTCTCCGACGCGGAGGTCGAATACAAGGAGCTTGAAGGCGGATTCTGGTACATCAGATACCCCGTCATCGGTGAGGAAAACGAATACGTCACAATCGCGACGACCCGTCCCGAACCGATGCTCGGTGATACCGCCGTAGCGCTCCACCCCGACGACGATAGATATTCCCACCTCGTAGGAAAGAAGCTACTTCTTCCCCTCGTAAACCGTTAGATCCCCGTAGTTGCCGACGATTACGTCGAAAAGGACTTCGGTACCGGCTGCGTCAAGATCACGCCCTGCCACGACCCGAACGACTTTGAGCTCGGAAAGCGTCACGACCTCGAGCAGATCAAGGTCATCGACGACAACGGAAGGATCAACGAAAACGGCGGAAAATATCAGGGACTTGACAGAGACGAGGCGAGAAAGCAGATTGTCGCAGACCTCGAGGCGGGCGGATGGCTCGTCAAGGTCGAAAAGCTCGTCCACAACACTCCCCACTGCTACCGCTGCGGCTCGGTCATCGAGCCCCTCGCTCCCGTCAGTGGTTCGTAAAGATGGCTCCTCTCGCGGAGCCGGCCATCAAGGCGGTCAAGGACGGACGAATCAGATTCATTCCCGACCGTTTCAGCAAGATATATCTCAACTGGATGGAGAACATCCAGGACTGGTGCATTTCCCGTCAGCTCTGGTGGGGACACCGTATTCCCGCTTATTACTGCGCCGACTGCGGCGAGATCACCGTCGCAGAGAACGACGTCACCGTCTGCCCGAAGTGCGGCGGAACGCATTTGACCCAGGAAGAGGACGTGCTCGACACGTGGTTCTCCTCCGCTCTCTGGCCCTTCTCCACTCTCGGATGGCCCGAAAGCACCGACGACCTCAGGACCTTCTTCCCGACGAGTACCCTCGTCACCGCATACGATATCATCACCTTCTGGGTATCGAAGATGATATTCATGTCGCTTGAAAACACCGACGAGATACCCTTCCCCGATGTATTCATCCACGGCCTCGTCCGCGACGAGCTCGGCAGAAAGATGTCCAAGTCTCTCGGCAACGGCATAGACCCGCTTCAGGTCATAGACGAATACGGCGCAGACGCCCTCCGTTACGCTCTCGCTACCGGCAACGCGCCCGGAAACGATATGCGCTTCTCGCAGGAGAAGATGGAAGCCGCCCGCAACTTCATCAACAAGGTATGGAACGCTTCTCGTTTCGTACGTATGAACCTCACGATCGAAAAGGTCGTCCTTCCTCCCGTCGAGCGTCTCACCGTCGAGGACAAATGGATCCTCAGCTCCTTCAACACCCTCGCAAAAGAGGTCAGGGAGAACATCGACAGCTACGAGCTCGGCGTTGCGCTTCAGAAGATCACCGACTTCATCTGGGACTGCTTCTGCGACTGGTATATCGAGCTTACCAAAGCCCGTCTGTTCAGCACCGGAACGCAGGAGAACGAAGACGCGCAGAACGTCCTCGCATACGTTCTCGGAGAGTCGATGAAGCTCCTTCACCCCTTCCTTCCCTTCATCACGGAGGAGATCTGGCAGGCACTGCCTCACGAGGGTGAGAGCATCATGATCGCCGATTATCCCGCTTTCAGAGACGATCTCTGCTTCGCATCCGACGAGGACGCGATGAGAAAGATCATCGCCGTCATCAGAGCGATCCGTAACCGCAGAACGGAAATGAACGTTCCGCCGTCCAAGAAAGCCACGGTTTACATCGTTTCTTCCAACAAGGAAGTATTCAACGACAGCATAAGCCACTTCTTCACCCGCCTTGCTTCCGCCTCCGAGGTCGTCTATACCGACGCATATCAGAGCGACGACGCGGTCTCGATAGTAACCGACTCTGCGACGGCTCTTATACCTCTCGGCGAACTCATCGACTTCGAGAAGGAGCTTGCAAGACTGAACGGCGAGAAGACGAGACTTGAAAACGAGATCGCCCGCCTCGGCAAGAAGCTGTCAAACGAGGGCTTCGTATCGAAGGCGCCCGCACAGGTCGTCGAGGGTGAGAGAAACAAGCTTAACGCCTATAAGGACGAGCTTGAAGGCACCCTTGCCGCCATCGCAAAGCTCACAAAATAATTTTTTCCCTACCGAAAAAACGCAGAAAGGTTTTTCACTATGAAAAAAGCGAGACTTATTGCCGCGCTGATGATAACCGCGGCGCATATTACGGCATTCACTTCCTGCTCGAAAGGCGAGAAAGTCCTCCCGTCCATCGACGGCAGGACCGAGAAAGACACGTACGACTACGTTATAAACAAG
>JAGHTD010000230.1 GCA_018065475.1 Candidatus Colimorpha enterica | reverse complement strand
CTCTTCCGCCATCTCTCTTGCGGCCTTTTTTACCCTGTCTTTCGTGCGTCCCCATTCGGGGCCGCCGATCTTCGAGAGCTTCACGCTCCCGTCATCGACGCCTGGGCCGATGTATTTTGAAATGCTGTCGAGCTGGTGGCAGGGGATGAAAAGACGGTCTGTCCCGAGGTATCTGAGCTTCACGAAGTCGCTCTTCACGCCGTCGATCATCTTGCTTTCGATACCTTCGTATATGCCTATGCCGTATTTTTCGTGGACGATGAAATCTCCGACCGAAAGATCGGCGTAGGAAAGAATCTTTTCCTCGGCGGACTTTCTTTCTGCGCGCTTTTTGCGCTGTATCGTCGTTTTCCTGCTGTATCCGTCGCTGACGGAGCAGGTCGAAAGGGCGGAAAAGTGGAGGGAGGGCAGTTCAAACCCCGGCAGGAAGGTGCCGAAGGTGATATTGACCGCACCTTCTTTTATATTTCCTCCGTCAAGAACGACCGGAACGGCGGCGATCCCTTTTTCTTCGAGAAAAGCCGAGAGCTTTTTCTCGATGATCTCGTTTTCGCACATTATGAGACAGGTATAACCGCCTCTGCCGTAGGAGATGAGATCCTCGACGATGAGGTCGAATCTGTCGGTGTATGAGACCGTCTGACGCGATACGACCGAGTAGAGCGCCGAGAACTTCATATCGCTTATCGACGACATAAATGTGTCGGCGAAAACGCCGGGCGTCGAATCGGCGAAGGTAAGGAAGCTGTTTCCGCTTTTTCCGTAATCCGCCGCAGAGGGCATGATCAGACCGTTGTCGATCAGCTCCTTTACCGTCTCTATCAGGTGAAAATCGTACGACTTTATCCTGTCAAAGCAGGCGGTGGTGTCGAACATTATGAGATTGCAGTTTTTGCAGTAGTCGAGCAGACATTCCTTCTCGGGATAGATAACCGAGATGAAACGGTCGGCAAAGAGCATTTCTCCGCCTCCCGTGACGGAAGCGAGCTCGTGCCTGAGGTTGTCCGATCTGTCGCCGTCCTTTGCCTTAGCGATCAGCTTCGTCAACTGTGCGGCGATCTCTTTTCTCGACCTGTCGTCGTTGATTATCTCCTTTGCGGGAAGGATGAAAACGTCATCGACGGTGTCGGTGCGGCGCTGGGTGATGATGTCGAAGAAGGACATACTGTCGATGTCGTCGCCGAAAAGCTCTATTCTCACCGGATACTCGTATCCGGCGGGGAAAATATCAATTATCCCGCCTCTTACCGAGAACTGACCGACTGCATCGACCATATCGGTCCTGACGTATCCGCCGCCGATGAGCGTCGAAACGAGTGAATCGAGGTCAAGGGGTTCATCCGCTCTTATCTCCACGCGGGAGGAGAGCAGTTTTTCCGACGGCACGGTGTACTGAACGCAGGCGTCGGGCGTGGTTATAACCGCGTCGCAGGAGTTTGACAGTATCGCGCTGAGGGCGGCGATCCTCTCCTGCTCCGATTCGCGGGACGCGGTGACGTCGTGAAAGACGAAATCCCTGTACCGATAAGGTATCGAGGACACACCGAGCTCGGCGAGATTGTTGTGCATTTTCAGCATTTCCTTCTCGTCTTTAACTACGACGAGAAGAGGGGAGGAACGTTTTACGTCGTTTGAAAGAGCCGCGATGAGCAGAGGGCGCAGACCGTCGCTTATTCCCGTCATTCTCGACGGGCGGGGGATCGCGCGTTCTCTCTGTATCGAAAGCTCGTTCACGAGGTTGCGGTATTCGCTTTCCTCCGAAAACTTTCGGACGAGTATATTCATCAGTTGAACCTTGTCATTGCGGCGTCAAACTCGCCGTTTACAATGAGCGGGACGGCCTCGACAGCGTTAGTGACTGCGTGCGAAAAGTCGTCGGCAAGATCTGACGGAATACGTCCGAGCACCCACGATACCATATCTCCGCCCTGAGGCAGTTTTCCGACACCGATACGGAGACGGGGAAAACCGTCGGAGCCGAGCTGAGCGATAACGCTTCTTAGCCCCTTCTGACCGCCATCGGAACCCTTTTTGCGTATTCTTATCTTTCCTACGTCGAGGTTGACGTCGTCGCTGAGGACGAGGACGTTTTCGGGCAGTATCTTGTAGAACGCCACCGCCTCGGCGACCGCGTTGCCCGAGAGGTTCATATAGGTCTGCGGCTTCATGAGAAGCACGCGCTTACCGCTGATGACCGCCTCGCCGACGAGGGCGGAGAACTTCGCCTTCTTTATCTCGGTGCCGTACTTTGAGGCGAGGGCGTCAATGGCGATGAAGCCAGTGTTGTGCCTCGTCTTCTCATATTCCGCACCGGGATTGCCGAGGCCCGCTATTATGTATGAAACGGGAAGGACGCTTCCTTCCTTCTTTTCTATCTGCTTGAATAAATCGAATATTGACATAATCCACCGTTTTGCCGTAAACACGAAATGCGGACGTATTTCAGTCCGCGGGGGTGTTATTTTATTTTTCACATTATTATATATCATTTTTATTATTTTTTCAAGTGAGGGAACGAAAAAAACACGCTTATTTCACCGATTTGATTGAAAAATATATGAAATAATGGTATAATATACTCAGCATGTTCCGCTTCGCGGAACAGCGGGTTTTACCCGCCTGCGTCTTGCGACGCACTGAGTAATTGACGGCTGCGCAAAAATGCCCTTGCAAGCAAGCATTTTTGCTTATGGTATAATATACTCAGCCAATTCCGCTTTG
>JAGHTD010000174.1 GCA_018065475.1 Candidatus Colimorpha enterica | reverse complement strand
CGCCGTAGGGGAGGGCCTTGGTCCTCCCGTCTGCCGGATTTGAAAAACGATATGGCTCCGTCGTAGGGGACGGCGCCCTCGACGTCCCGCTTAGCCTCCCCTGTGCATAGGGGTAGAGATGAGCAAGCTCATCTCGGGGAGCCTATACCTATCCCGTAGGGGAGGGCCTTGGTCCTCCCGCTTGTATGGAGAGGCACAAACTCTCCGGCGAGGTAGGAACGTGTCTAGCTCCCTCCGGTGAGGGTAGAGATGCTTCGCATCTCGATCTCCCGACCGCAAGGCGGTCGCTCGACGCCGGAGCCCGCGTGTCTAGCTCCCTCCGGGAGGGAGCTGTCGAGCGAATGCGAGACTGAAGGAGCCCGTGGCACTAACAACTCGGAATCGTTATAAATAGAAACGGAATGTAATTGTTAGTTTCTCTTTCATCGGTGAAGAATTACTTCACATAGAGCGATCGCCGGGCTCCTTCCACCACTTCGTGGTCCCCCTCCCTCCCGGATGGAGGTTGACAAGCGAGTGCCTCATTCATAGTTTGTGCCTCACCGGGGAGTGAATGCCTCCCGGAGGGAGCTGGACACGTGCATCATCGACATATAGTTTGTGCGAAAAAGCCGCGGAGGGACGGTATTCCTCCGCGGCGCAAGATAATATTATCCTGTTATTTTACCGTGATGACGTTTGTAAAAAATAGAGCAGGCCCTTTTGATAAGAGCTTCTGCGGCGATGAAATCATATTGTTGTCTGATCCTTTTCAAATGTATATTTCAAAAAAAATTGATATATCGATTTGTCGCCATTTTCTGTGAGCAGCGGATAAGATTCTCTCCATGATAACTTATAGAGCACCGTGTCCGGCTGAACGATCGTTTGGAATAATTCCGCAGTCTTTCCGCGAACCATTGCGGCTGCCAGATCATTCCGTCTTTGATTGTTCAGAGGTATGGCATCTATCGATTCTCGGATCGGCTGTAATTCGGAATATGCTATATCGATCAAATAATCAAACATAAGATAATCTATCGCACTATTATTATCTTTCCAATAACATTCAAAGCTTTCTTTGATAACCCGCGTAAACAGAGTATCTTTCCAACTTCCCAAACAGAAGGTTGCCCAACGCCCCGCCGAGACAAAAGCTTTCATGCCGGATCGAACACTGTTGCAGGTATAAATCGGCATTGTAAAATACTCTTCCGGAATGTCGTAGGCTACAAACAAAGTGGAATCCAACCACAATCCGCCGTAGTTGTTCAGCAGACTTATTCGAATATAATCCGAAAAATGTGCAAGACACATCTGACCGTTTAAAGCTTTTTGACTTATGTATTCCGGAATATCCAGATATTTATTAACATTATATTGATCTACAATTATTACCGGATGCGTACCGGCGTGAAGCCGAATGCTTTCAAGACATTTTTTTACGATTTCCGGTGCATTTTCTTCACCTTGCCACCACATCACGAAAATCGGAGCGTCTTTATCGCTGCGATGTCCGATTGTTTCTGCGGATTCTGCTTTATATTTCTCAATGACCGGGGAAATCTGGCAGGAAAGATATCTGCGTATTACATCAAATCTTTTTGTTCGAAGCTTTGCATTAGCACTGGAAAGGTGCAGACGACCGGCAGCATATTCTCCTAACCGGATAAATGCCAAGGATGAAGAAAAATGCTTATCATTGCGGAATGTCTTATAAATGCATGACGTTTCTCTTTTAATTTTTGAAAAAATATTACTCATTTTTCTGAATTATTGTTAATACTGTCTCCAAAAGAGGCAATGCCGCGAAACGGCGTTTACACGTTATTTCGCGGCAAAAGATTATCCTGTTATTTTACCGTGATGACGTCGGTGATGTTGATGACCTTTACGTCGGTAGTGCCGTAGGTGCCGTTGAAGGGGAAGTTTGCGACGAGGGCGAGGGACTGACCGTAGATAACGTCGGTCTCAAGCGTCGTTAAGAGCGTCTTCTGAGGGGAGTTGTTGTCGGAGCTTATCGACTGGCTCGTGAACTCCTTGAAAGCGGAGCCGACGGTGATGGAGCAGTTGCGCTTGCCGACGCCGATAGCCCAGTGCTCGAGATACATATTGACGGTGAGATGAACGGTGCCGTCGGTGTTTGCCTTACCGCTGACTTCGATGACCGTGTTGAGGTACTTGGTGCCGCTGTTGGACTTGAAGGTCTTGGAGAGTGTATAGCCGGCGGGTGCCTTCTGGACGGGATCGGTCGTGGGAGGATTTACCGGAGGAACGTCGGTCGTCGGGGGCTCGGTGACGGGAGGATTTGTCACGGGAGGATTAACGGGCGTGTCTGTCGAAACGGGCGGGAAAACGGGTTCGTCGCCCGCGGTGGTCTGTTCGGGATCGGTGACCTCTCCGGAGGACGAGGGCTCTTCTTCGCTCGTGCCGTCGGCGACGGTCGTTGACGGGGGCGCAACGGTCCCTATCGGTTTGGTATCTTCGGGTTCTCTCTGCATTACTGAGACCGCGATAAGTCCCGCGACTGAAATGGCGAGAATAACGACGAGGGCGATTATGATCTTTGTGAGTGTGCTGGAATACATGGTATGTCCTTCCTTTCGGTGTTTATATCAGTTTGTTGTTTCTTCCGAAGGTCTTTCGGTGCCGAGGCAGAGAAAGCCCCAGGTCTCGTTGCCGTAAACGAAGATGAGTCCCGACGAAGCGTCGGAGATATGCTCGTAAACGGGCGGGATCACGTAATGCCCGTCGGTGTCGATCATTCCGTAATGACCTTCCGCCTTGACGACGGCAAGCCCTTGAACGAAGGGGGGTGCCTCCTCGTAAACGGGTGAGGTGAGCCAGGATTCGCTGAGACGGTAATAGCCGTATTTGCCGTCCTTGGAGAGGAGCATTATGCCGTCGCTGTAGCTTTCGAGGGTGTAGCCCGACGGGATGTCGAACTCCTTGCCCTTTTCGCTGACGAGGCGGTTTTCGGTTCCGTATATGATGTCGTTGGTCTTATATGAGCCGTAGGCGTATCTGACCATCGTGTAGCCGTGGTCGAAATAATAGCTTCCGAGAGCGGAAACGTCGAGGTTGAGAGGCGGGAGATAATGCTGTCTGACCTTGATCTGAAGCATTTCGGGCACCTTGACTGCCGGCTTTGCATACATATTTATTACTTCTTTGCCGGTCGTGTCGATGAAGACGAGCTCGTCTTCGAGGGTGAGCACGGCACCGAGACCGTTTTCACCGAAGCCGTAAACCTGCTTGTAGATCGGCTCGATGACCACGTTGCCTTCGGCGTCCTTGTAGCCCTGTCCGGTGTAGATGTGTGCGCGGAATATCCTTCCGTTGACCTCGTAGGTCTGCCAGTCCTTGACCTTCGTCGGGAAGACGTAACCGGAGGTGTCGAGGGGATCGGCTGTCGTTTCGTCCTCATCTTCCTCGGTTAGCTCTTCGGATTCAACGGAGCTGTCCTCGCCGCCTTCGGCTTCAAGGACGGGCTCTGCCACCGTGATGACCTCCGTCGTTTCGGCGGACGGCTCGGTCGCTTCGGGTTCGGTGCCGTCCGGCTCGGTGGAGGAGGGATCGTCGCCTTCCTCGGTCGATTCGTCGGGGTCGGTCACCGGCGGCTTGGTCTCTTTTGCCTTGGTCGTTACCTCGGTGAAGTAGGTCACGACCTCCGAGAAGGGATAAAGTCCGTAGAGGTCGGTGGGACCGCCGTAGGTCGGGAAGGTGAAGTCGAACGGGGTGCTGAGCACGAGACTGCTGTCTATGCCTTCAAGGCCTCCGTTAGTTATCTCGTAGTATTTCTTTCCTATCTGCACCGTCGGATTGCCGTTGACGGAGAGCTGATAGGTGAAGGTGCCGGTGAACTTCGTCACTACCTTTTTGCCCGAAGGGGTGAAAAAGTCGAAGTAATCGCCGACTTCCTCGACTATGTAGCCGAAGTAGGGGCGGTATATGAAGACAGGCACTTCCTCTTCGACGCTGTCGATGACGAGCGATCCGCCGCCGTCCTTCATTCTGGTGAAGTAGCGCGTGACGGTCTGGGTTGAGACGGAATCCTTGTTCTGCGTGGAGCTGAAACCGACTCTGAACAGCTTCTGCGCCCCGTCGTAACGCCCGTCGAATATTACGTAGTCGTCCCCGATCTCACCGAGGGAGGAGATGAAGCGCGCCGGTTCCTCATCCGAATACGGATAGTCGGGCTCGGTGCCTGCCGGCTCGGTGGTCTCGTCGGCGGAGGTGACCGTGGTGTCGTCACCCTCCGTGCCGCCGCCCGTCGTGTGGACGGGTACGGGACGCACCGGTTTCTGCTTCCGTTCTATGAATGAAATATCGTACACTCCCGCCTGATAGAGCACCGTTGCGCCGATGACGGCGGCAAAGAGCAGTATCGCTGTGAGGCGGATTATCAGGTCTTTTACGGTCTTTGACATTTTTGCATCCTTTTTTGATTATTTGTGGTACTTTCCGTGGTTTATGATCGTAAACGCACGGTAGATCTGTTCGAGCAGTATCACCCTCATGAGCTGATGAGGGAAGGTCATCTTTGAAAACGACAGGCGGAGATCGCAGAGGGATTTGACGTCCTCTCCCATTCCGTCGGAGTCGCCGATGACGAAGACCAGCTCACTGAAACCGCGGAGCGGGACGTCCTCGGTGAGGGAGGCAAGCTCTTCGGAGGAGAGCATTTTGCCCTCGACGCAGAGGGCGATCTTATAGGCCTTTTTGGGGATAAGCGGGATCAGCCCGCGGTCGGTATCGGTCTCCTTTACCGTGAGCTTTGCGTATGCCCCAATCCTCTTTGAATACTCCTTCACCGCGTCGCGGAGGTACGCCTCTTTGAGCGTCCCGACGCATAAAACCGTTACGTTAAGCATCAGACGAGCTCGGTGGGAGCGGTATGGGAGGTGGGGATAACGGTGACGGAGGGACCGACTCTGTTTTTCACCGTTTCAGCTGCCGTTTCGGGCGTGTTGCTGTGCTCGCTTATGTGGGCGAGGAGCATTTTTTTCAGCCCCGATCCCGAGAGTTCACGGGCGAAATCGCCGCAGTCGCCGTTTGAAAGATGCCCCGTCGGGGAGAGGATACGCGACTGAAGATCGGGCGGGTATATGCTTTTTGAGAGCATTACGGGGTCGTAATTGCTTTCGAGAATCAGATATTCACATCCTCTGACGGCACTTTTCACATCTTCGGTGACGATCCCGATGTCGGTGATGACGGCGAGGGAGCCCTCGCTTCCGTCAAAACGGTAGCCGAAGCACTCACGGCTGTCATGCGGGACGGGAAAGGACGTGACCTTCACGCCGCCGAAGCACTCGGAGAACGGGGTACGGAAGACCGTCATCCTGTCTCTCGGCACGGCGTCGCAGAGCGTCCGGCAGCCGGAGCAGACCTCGGAGATGACGACGGGCACGCAGTGCTTTTTTTCAAATACGGGCAGGGCGGAGATGTGGTCGCTGTGTTCGTGGGTGACGAATATCCTGTCTATGCTGTCGGGAGAAACGCCTATCGAGAGGAGGGACGAGCAAAGTGCCTTTGCGTTCCATCCCGCATCGACGAGGAATCTCATCCCGTCAATTTCAATATATGTGGAGTTTCCGGACGATCCGGAGTAGAGGTTGATAACTTTCATTTGGAACCGTAGATAAGACCGAGCGCCGTTTCCGACAGTTCGGGGAAGGAGCTCACGAGGAAGACGAGAAGGGAATCTATCAGCAGTGCGCCGATGACGGAGCAGACGACGATGAGAAGCGGCTTTGCGCGGCGGAAGTTCTCGGCGTGCTTTCTTTCAAGTTCTGCCTTTTCCTCGCCCTCGGCACCGTCGAAGTGCGTCGAGGCGGGTGAGGTGAACACGCCTTTCATGATTATCATATAAGCGGAAGCGGCGGCACAGCCGAGGACGATATATATCGGCAGGATAGCCGAAAAGCCGTATGCCATACATCCCTCGAAGATACCCGTCGCAAGGATTATGCCGAGGGTGACGGCGATGAGGGTGAAGTTGACCTTCAGCTTCATCAGAACACCTCCTTGCCGGAGAGGGCGCGGAGTCCGAGGCGGAGCGCCTCGTTCGACGTCGCTCTGACCGAGGGATCGGCGCTTTCAAGCCCGTCCTTCAGCATTCTGTAAAACGCGCCGCGGATCGTAAGATCCTTTTCAAGCTCGTCGGAGGAGAGAAGCGGGGAGGTTTCGTCCTTTATTTCGCTGTAAAAGAAGCCGCGGAGACATCGGCCCACGATCTCCTCCGTGTCGGGGATGACCGAGGGATCGAGGTCGCCTTTCAGTTCGAGGCGGAGGAAGACGTCGGATGGCTGTGAAGAGATGTTTTTTGCAAGTGCCTCGGTGACGAGATCGCAGACGGCGTCCGTGCCGGATGCGCCGGTGAGATCGCAGGATACGGTCTCGTAGCTTCTTTTCGCCACGCGGTGGAACCTCGTCGTGACGATCTTGCCGCCGGAACATTCGATGAGGTGGACACCCTTGGGCCCCGTTTCGCCGAAATCTCTGCCCATAAGACAGCCGGAGTAGGCGATCTTCGTCCTGTCTCCGACGGAGATGACGTTCCCCGCGTGGATGTGTCCGAGGGCGGCGTAGTCAAAGCCGGCGTCGGCGATCGCCTTTGAGGTGATCGGGCAATGGGGAGACGAGGGCATATCGAGGGAGGCGTGACCGACGAGGATGTTGATGCGGGAACGGTTGAGGACGAGATCGGAGAGGGAGGGAGGAATTGGCATCGACGGCGAGGTGAAGCCGTAGCCGTAAATATCCACCCCGTAAAGGGGAAACTCCTTCTTGACGACGTTCTCGGAGGTGAAAACGAAGACGTTGTCGGGTATCTTCGCCTTCGACCATATAGGATCGGAGCTGTCAGCCGTGAAGTAGTCGTGGTTGCCGGGCGTGATGAGAAATGAGGTTTCGGGGAGCTTCGAGAGCTTCGAAAAAAACTCGTGCACCGTTTCGGGATCGGCGTAGGAGCCGTCGAAAACGTCGCCGGAAAAGAGGACGATCTTTGCGTCCTTCTGCTTTATGAAGATCATGAGGTTTTCAAACTCACCCCATAATTCTCTCCGCCTCGTTTCGCTCGCCTTTCTGCTTCCGGACAGAAACGGAGAGCCGAGATGAAGATCTCCGCAGTGGATGATGTTCATTTTTGCCCTCCTTTCCCGCCTTACGGCAGACTTTTCCATAGTATAATTCTTCAATATAAATTATATACGATTTTGCTCATTTTTTCAACAGGTTTTCCGCAGTTTTTACGCTTATTTAATAATTTTTTCATTTTCGGGAAAAAATGTGTGAAAAGAAGAGGGAAGCGGCCGCTCGGCTTGCTCCTCCCGCCTCTAACGGTGAAGCACTAACTTTGAAGCAAGCACCGACTGACCGCCTTTCTCCGGTGAGGATCGAGATGCGCGAGCGCATCTCGATCTCCCGACCGCAAAGCGGTCGCTCGACGTCGGAGCCCGCGTGTCTAGCTCCCTCCGGGAGGGAGCTGTCGAGCGAATGCGAGACTGAAGGAGCTCGCGGTATAATGAAGTTAGTTTCGGAATGAATAGAAACGGTACTAAATCGTTAGTTATTCTTCCATCGGTGAAGATTTACAAACAATAAAGCGCTCGCCGGGCTCCTTCCACCGCAAGCGGTCCCCCTTCCTCCCGGAGGGAGGTTGACAGTGCGACAGCTCCTCAAAGTATGTGCCTCTAACTTACAGCGGGACGTCCGGGGGCCGTCCCCTACGAACGGGAGCACCAAGCCCATTCCCTACGTCATATCATCCCCCCACCACCATCAAAAAAGCACCCTTGCGGGTGCTTTTTCTATATCATATAATTACGATACGTCGAAGTTGAGAAGGAGGTCTTCGAGGAAGGTCTCGTACATCTTCTTCTGCATACCGACGGCGACGTGCCATTCTCTGCGGCCTGCATCGACGAGTTGACCGACCATGTTTGCCATACCGTTCATGGACTTGGTGTAAACGACTGCGAAGTCGGAGGTGATACCTGCGCGGACAAGGTCGATGATCCTGCCTGCCTTTTCCATATCAACCTTATCCGAAACGTGCTTGACCTTGAGGGCGTTCTCATACATAGCGGTGATGACGTTCTCGCTGAAGAGTTCGCATCCTACCTGGAGGTATGCGGAGATAGCTTCAAGCTTGTCGGTGGCTACAGCGGTGGGAATTGTGTAGAGGAAGAAGGAATCCTGCATTGCGGAGAGGTATTTCTCCTGATTTTCGTCGCACTTAGGTCCCGGGATGATGACGTAGTCGTCTTCCATCTCACGGAGTGTCTCTTTGAACGCATAGAGGAAGTACTCGTTCATAAAGAGCATTCTGCCTGCGGAGAAGGTGTCGATGTTGCCGTTGGGGGTTGCGCTGAAGTCGTATCTGAAGAAACCGAGGGTTTCAACGTACATGTCGTAAACCTTTTCGAAAATGCGGTTGTTCTCTTCGGTGTCGATCGTGAGATCGTAGAGACCTTCGGAGTTTCTCTGGGAGAAGGTCATACCTGCGGAAATTGCCGCGAAGACCGCGCTCTGTCCCTTGGATGTAGCGGAGCCGAGACGGTCGTCAAGATCGACCTTATCGTTCTGGTTGAGGTCGAGGTAAGCGGCGGTGTCCTTTTCTCTGAGCATATCGATGTCCCAGTTACCCGCTTCTACTTCGTCGAGGAAGGCGTCGATATCGTTGAAGAGGTCCTCATAGAGGTTGAGGTTCATGAACGAGCAGGCAGCCCAACCGAGGATCGTAGGCGAGATATCGCCGCCGAGGAAGTAAAGGGTCTTGGTGCCCATCGTTACGTTCTTCATGTAATCACCGTACCAATAGGGCTGGGTGATGTCGATGAAGTTCTTCTCGGTGTCAAGACCGAGGACGTTCAGGTATGCGCCGTCAGCGGCGTAAGCGGTGCCGTGGAACTGGTCGCACATGATCATGTCGTAAATGCCGTCGTTCCTGGACTCGTTGATCGCCTGGGCGATGAAATCAGCCGAGTTGCTCGAACCGAAGATGAACTCACGGTTTACGTTGATGGCGCCGTTGATCCTCTCGTTGGTGTCGAAGATCGAGTCCCAAACGATATCGCCGCTGTTTTCACGGCCGATAACGTAGTCGTCGTACGCCTGTCCGCGGCAGGCAATGGCGAGATCGAGACCTTGGTAGTCGAGATCCACATACCAC
>JAGHTD010000119.1 GCA_018065475.1 Candidatus Colimorpha enterica | reverse complement strand
CTCCTGTATTTAATGATTTTCAAGCTTCGTCAAGCATTGCAGAGAAATCCTCGGTTGTGATGATTTCGCTCATAAGTTTATATACCTCCTGTATTTACAGTGGGGTCGTCGATGCGCCGGCGGTAATTCCGACCTTGCGGAATGTTTTATCCTTAATAGACAGATGCTCGGGCGTTTCCGTAAATATGACGCGACTGCAGTTCGCCTCGGAAATCTCGAATAATTTGGTGGTGTTGGAGCTCTGCCTGCTACCGATAACGATCATGAGGTCGCAACGAGACGCCAGAGCGGCGGTTTCGGCCTGCCTATTTTCAGTAACACTACATATTGTATCAAAAATCAAGGGATTTGTAAAGTCTTTTTTGATTATTTTTTGTACTTTTTTCCATTTTTCGGTATTTGCGGTGGTCTGAGCGGTCAAAACCGTCGGCTTTTCGTCCCCTCCGAGCTTTTCGGCGTCCTCCGGAGAGGAAACGGCGAAGGCGTCCGACCCCGCGCGGGAAAGTATTCCCATGACCTCGGGATGGTTCGGATCGCCGTAGATAACGAATCTCTTGTCCCGGTTCCCGGCGGCGATCTTGTGTATTTTCTTTACAAACGGGCAGGTGAAATCCACGACCTTGAAGAAGGGATTCTCCTCCTGCTTCCTTATCAGCTTTTCTTCCGTTTCGGCGGTTATGCCGTGGGCGCGGATGACGGCGGTGACGGGGCAGTCCTCCGTCGCCTCCGAAGCTATGCGGTCGATCCCGTCTTCCTTTATCGCTGTTATCCCCATCGAGGCAAGCTCGTCGAGGACGGTGCGGTTGTGGATCAGCTCGCCGACCGTGTAGTATTTCCCCTTGCCGTTCTTCGCAAGCTCGGTGACTCCCTCGACTGCGCGCTTTACGCCGAAGCAGAAGCCGGCGCTCTCGACGATCTCTATGGATCTGCCTTCGTTATTTTCCAAGCTTTTTTACCTCCGGAGAAGAGACGAGAGAGGGCGTTTCCATCGAGCATATACGCCCGAAGATGAGCCGTGCGCCTTCGTCGTAGCCGACGGCGGCCGCCTCTTTGACCTCGCAGGCGGGTATCGGTTTTCCGATACGCACGACGGTGCGGCGGAGGAAGCTCTGACGGTAGTCCTTCGTCTCTATGAGAATGGGGAGGACGTCGCAACCGGCGTGGGAAGCGATCATGGCGCAGCCCGGCTTCGGCTCGGTCTCGGAAGGCAGTCTGCCTCCGCTCCTCGTCCCCTGCGGGAACATTATTATGCTTTCGCCGTTTTTGAGAAGCGAAATGCTCTTTCTTATCGCCGCGGCGTCGTTACCCTTGCGGTCGATCGGATACGCTCCGAGAGTACGGAGAAACGAGCCGACGAGCGGCACGGCGATCAGCTCCTTCTTCGCCATGTATTTCGGCTGGATGGGGAGGACTGCGCCGAGGATTATCGGATCGTCAAATGCGATGTGGTTGGAGCAGATAAGGTAATGCCCGCCCTCTTCGATATTTTCGATCCCCTCGACCTTTACCCTGTGT
>JAGHTD010000215.1 GCA_018065475.1 Candidatus Colimorpha enterica | reverse complement strand
TTTTTCAAAAAAATTTATTTCTTCTTTTCCTCCGTCTTATTCAGTAACACAAGCACGGGGATGAAGGTGATGACGGGCAAGAGGAAGCCGACAAGCTGATGAGAGGACTGGACGAGGGTATTATACACCGAGTGGAAAATCATTGCCACAGCCAAAAGAGCGGTCGTGCCGGTGTAAAACAGCTTTCGTCTTGTATGCACAAAAGTCATACCGTAGCCGACGGCGAGGGTGCAGACGCCGTGCATCATTCCGGCACCAAAGCCACGAATGAGGGCGTTTGTCACCGGCACGGAAGAAGCCGCACCGCCGAGTATAAATGCGTTTTCAAGCACCGCAAAGCCGACACCGACCAAAATGGAACATTCAAGCAAGGTGCGTTTTTAACCGTCTGATTATATTTTTCGGAAATCGGTTTGGCAGGCAAGGTTGGTTAAAGGCGAAAAAACACGCCCCCGAGAAATCGGGGGCGTGTCGCTTATGGAATTATGTTTCTATACTGCCTGAGCTGTTATGCCGGTAATCAGTTTACTTGATTATTATAGGATATTTTCAGCATTTCAAGAGCGTGGCTGGAGCCGGTGAGGGCGAGTTGATCTTCTTGCAATCTGGCATTGCCCCAGAAGCAGCTCTCCCAAGCTTTGGTATTCTCGGGATCAATGTTTGCGTTGATCTCGATCGAACTCGTCTCGGTCAGCGGGCAGTTTTTGAACGCGTTGTTCAAATCAGTCACGTTTTCAGGGATGACCGAAGGAGCTTTTACGAGCTTTCCGCACTTAGCAAATGCGGTATTCATATAAACCATAGTATCCGGTATCTCGGGTGCGGTGGTCAACAGGCACTCTTCGTTTTCAAGACTGAAACGGAAGCAGCAGGACATATCGTTGACCGGTTTTCCGTGGATGCTCTGAAAGAAGACGTGCGGCACCGCAACATTTTTCACTGCGCCTACGCTCCACCCCTCTTTTTCCGCATTGTAGTAATAAACGTATTCTTCGCACAGAAGAACGTCGCCGTCCTTCAGCTCGGGGAACGGTGTGTTACCGGCATTGTCACCGACTTTGGTCGGTTCGTTGTCACGTATCAGCATTACTTTACCGTTCCAACGTTCCACATCGGGCTGAGAATAATACTTCGCGTCTACCGGGATATATTCGTTATATTCCTTTGCGTAAGTCGTTTCTACCATGGAATACGGGCTGAAGGACTGCGTATCAAATGCGAGGATGCCGGTAGAAGTATCGTAAACGGCGTCTATCTTGTTTTCATAATGGAATACGCTGATATGAGAGCCGGTAAGTCCTGTATCGAGCTGAAGCTCTACATGGAACTTGGAATCTCCGGTCGCGGTGACCTTTTCACCGGTGGCAGAATTTACAATCGCGATGTCAAGCGTTTCGATGCTTGCGGTGTCGGAAACCTTGACACCGAGTTTGTAGTCACTGCGTGTGCGGGAAAGGATGAGAGTATCGCCTGCTTCTGCGCCTTCAAGCTCGGAATTTGCAGGGATGGTAACTTTAACATCTTCTGCAATGAACGAAGTGGCTACTGTGGGATTATACTGTTTTGATTCCGGCCAATGGTAGTTGATTGTGACCTTACTTATAAAAGACAACCAATCCATAGGGTTGTCGGAATTTGTGGTAATACTTGTCACGAATCCTTCAGGCTTAGGCCAATCGGGATATACATCAACGACCACAGATTCGGTCGGGACCACTACAACGTATTCTTCTTCACCGCCCCAACCGATCTCAGTTCTGGTCGTGCTTCTGAAGGTCAAACACATACCGTCATCTTCCGAGTACTCCATCGCAGCGACTACATCTTCTTCAAATGCACCTGCCGAAACTGTGACCTTATTCTCAAACTGCGGGTTACCCGTATTAGTGATCACAAACGTAACATCTTCTTCTTTGAGTACGTCAGCAGCGATCACTCGTTCAGACTGTGCCGCCTGTTTTTCGACAACGGTGAAGTATATACTGCCGTCAACAGTATCGCTTTCGGATACAGAGCGATCATCGGCAAGGAAATTCGTTCCTGCGCCTTCCGCTTTGTTGTTCATCGGGTTGAAACCATAGAAGATACCGCCGTTGACAACGATCGAAGCATCGGTGCCGTAATTCGCATCATAGCAGTTGATAAGCCAATTTGCGTAGTTCTCCGTTCCGTCTTTACGCGCTTCAAAGCGACCGTCATTGATGACGGCATCACCCTTGATAACGTATACGGCAGAAGTATCTACGAAGAAGTTACCGCCGTTGATGACCGCGGTACATTCGTTCACGGTCACACCGTAAACACCGTTTGCGTTGTTCGTACCGGTATCGATACCGCCGAGCCAGTTACCGTTTTCATCCTGATCGGCATTGATCGTCAGAGTTGCACCGTCGGTAACGTAGAACAGCGACCAGTTGTTATCTGCGCTGCCCATATCAGCAACCGTGATGGTGTATTTGCCGAGATTGAGTGTAGTATCTTTGGATACGATGATTCTTGCGTCTTCGGTATCAGCAGCAGAATAATCAATATCCGCGCCAAGATTTACTATGCCGCCCTGCATAATAGCTGCTGCGAGTTCTTTGCCGTCAGTCACAAGCGCCTGAGCATCATATTGATCATCGAAGCTGTCATCTTCAACTGTATCCTGCGTTGCCGCAAGTTTAATACCGAGTTCGATATACAGGATTTCGTACGGGTTACCGTCTTCATCTCTGTATTTCGGATATACTGTTCTTTGGTTGTTTACGTTGACATCATTATCGGTATCGGTAGAAGGCCACCAGATTACGATAGAATACATATCGTTATCGTTTGCGGTCCCTGTAGGTGTAAGATGCCCCAGTTTTTCAAAAGCGGCAATCGACGAAGGAGCCGCCGCCTGCGCTTCCGCCAAAACCGCTTCACGCGAGTCGGCAGACGTAAACGTCTTACCTTTTACTACAGCAATTTTCAGATAATTTTTCAGACCCTTCTGCGTCTGTTCGACGAAGTTTTCGTCGTTGATAAGCATATTCAGTCTGTATTTGAGTGCCAAAGTGCCTTTGTTGACGACTTTGAGATTTTCATACATAACTGCGCCGGGTTCCCACAAAAAGTTATCGAAAAACTTTGTATTCTCGTCAACTTTTTCGGTAAGATCATCGCCGGTATAGAGCTCAATATCAAGGTTCCCCGCCATAATACGGTTAGTGCCTGAGGTCACGCTGTCAGTAAACCAAGCGTAGGTCGTACCGATCAGCATCGATGCGCAGAGCATCAGAGACAGAATGCTCATAATGAGTGATCGCTTGGTGTTTTTCATAGTATTCCTCCTTGTAAAGATTTTTAGGTATTCGCCCTCACGGTTACCCGTGAGGGCGAAATGCTTGTGTATTTATTTTGGGATAAATTTTTTAAAATATCATTGAATTATTCAGTAAGTTCGGAGATGTCGTGATATGTCAAATTTTGTTTTTTATAACCGGATGTAATTGTATCGTCAAGGAATCCTGCATTTTTCCAAGCTTCAAGATTACAATACATATGACAAGAGTTCTCGTCAGCAGACAATTTGCCCTTGACCAAAGAAGGTACACCCTTGAATATGAAATTGATATTACTCATCAATGCGGTAGTGGGACCGGCTCCGAAATCTATCGTTGCACCATCGCAGTTGAATATTACATTATCAACTTGAGCACCGATGAACGGAATATCCCGTGCGCTGGTGACAAATGTAACGTTTCCGTTAAATATTACAGTGCCGCCGCAGGAAGAAGCATAATTAGACGAGAATGCTTGTTTTCCTACTGTAACATTGCCGTTGAAAACATATTCCGTCTCCACTTCGGTTGCGTGTTGGATCGTACCAAACTGGAAGGTCGCATTGGTCAGATTTGCATCACCGTTGACAGTAATGTTCTTCAGTCCTTCGCATTCGGCAAATGCTCTGAACTCAACATTTGCAGTTTGACCGTCGGGAACGACAAGCGTGACGTTCTCAAGATTATCGCAGCCTTCAAATGCGCTTTCGCCGATCTCAGTGTTCACGGGCATAGTGATGTCTTTGATGTGGGTGTTGCCCTTGAAAGCATTGTCTGCGATCTTGGTTGCGGTTGCGGGAATGACGACAGTCTCTGCGGTGTCATCCTCAATACCGGTAACGATCGTGGGATCACCATCATCAAACTTCAGTGCCGCATCGGACGCGGTGTTGCCGGGGTAGGTGGCATCCTTGTCGTAGTCGATATCAAAGCTGTCCTTCTCTTCCGTCAACTGAGTAGCGATGAGCTTGATATCGATGTCGATCCACATTGTGTTATCGTGAGCTTCATCCTGCTTCTCGTTATTCATATTGTACACATCATCGTTTTCGGTGGGCTCCCAATACAAAATAACCTTGAACGCGTCTTTGCCCTGCGGTGCAAGAGCGCCTTCATTGGCAAAAACAGCAAGATTCTGGAAACCGCCCTCTACTGCTTTGCCTGCCGCGATAGCATTTTCACGGGTAGAAACATCGGTATCAGCAGCAACAACTGCAGCTTTGATAACGGAAGAAAGCTTCATTGTGCTTCCCGAATCGTTTCCGTCTTCAAATTCAGTGTTGAGCTTGTACTTGAGTGCGAGAGTTCCAACGTTTCTGACTTCAAAGTCACAGATAGATACGACACCGGGCTCCCAAAGGATCTCCTCGCCGCTTGCATCCACGAAGAACTTAGGATCAGCATCTGCGGTTGCAACATTTGCCCATTTCTCAGCTTCTACATCCTTATTTTTGGATGTCAATGCATTCTTGTAATACATCTCAACATCAAGATTACCTGCAACAATTCTGTTCGTTCCGCTGGTTACGCTGTCGGTAAACCAAGCGTATGTGGTACCGATGAGCATTGCGAAGCAAAGCATAAGCGACAGAACGCTCATTATGAGTGAACGCCTTGTGCTTTGCACTTTAGCATATTTCTTATTCATAGTGAATTTCCTTTCAAAATTTGTATTTGTTTTTATTTTTTAAGCAAATACGCCCAAAGGACCGGCACGGTTCGGGTGAATACCCATAGACTTGAGTTCTGCGATTGTATGTAAGGCATCCGCAAAAACG
>JAGHTD010000261.1 GCA_018065475.1 Candidatus Colimorpha enterica | reverse complement strand
GTTCCGCTGCCGAAGCATTTCGACAAGGACAGGGTAATAAACGCCATCCTTCCCGAAAAGGACGTTGACGCCTTTCACCCCGTCAACGTCGGCAGGATAATGACGGGAAAATACAGCTTCCTCCCCTGCACCCCTGCGGGAGTAATGGAGCTGATAAGACGCTCCGGGATCGACGTATGCGGTAAAAAGTGCGTCGTTATCGGCCGTTCCGACATCGTAGGAAAGCCGATGGCAATGCTTATGCTTCACGCAAACGCGACGGTCACGGTCTGCCATTCCAAGACGAAAAACGTAAAGGACGAACTGCTCGGAGCAGACATCATCGTGGCGGCGGTCGGAAAAGCCGGATTCGTAACCGCCGATATGGTAAAGGAAGGCGCCGTAGTCATCGACGTCGGTATCAACAGAGGCGAGGACGGAAAACTCTGCGGTGACGTCGATTTTGACGCCGTGGAGGAAAAAGCGTCCTACATCACTCCTGTACCGGGAGGTGTCGGACCTATGACGATAACGATGCTGCTCAAAAACACGCTCACGGCGGCAGAGATGAAAAAATGAGAGAGCGTTTCGTATATCTTCACTGCTATATGCCCGAGACGTGGGACGCTCAGGTCAAGGCGGGGCTCGTCCGTCCGTGGGACGGGATAAGGTTCAACGAGTCGATAGAACTCGAGGACGACCACAAGTTCAACGACCTTGCCGCAGAGGGCGGAAAGCTTTTTGAGATCATTTCCTCGCGCGGGACGCCGTTTTACATCGACCGTCTTCAGGGCGGGTGCTACATTGAGGATTACCCCTACGACGCCGACCTTGTGAAGAAATACGAGGATATCCTCGGCGAAAACTTCTGGGGATTTCAGATGCACGAATGGATGAGCAATTATTCGTCCGATTTGAAAAAGCTCAACGGAGTTGAGGATTGGACGGAAGAGAACATCAAAGCGGCGATATTCAAAAAATATCCCTATTCGCACCTCTTCCTCGAAAGCATGAACCTTAAAGAAATGACCGAAAACGGCAGACCGGAGAGCTTTGAAAGCTATTCGGAGATCACCTCACGGCTTCTTACCGACAGGATGAAACGCACTCACGGCCGTCTTGTCACCTGCGACAGCTATTATCTTGCCTTACCGCTTGAAGCAAGGAACGGTGTCGGCAGGATGATGGCGGAGGTAGGAGCGCAGACGAGAGATACGAGATTTCAGCTCTCCTTCCTTCGCGGTATCGCAAGATCGTCGGGCACTCATTTCGGAGCGTATTACGAGCCGTGGGGAGGCAGACCTTTCTCGGCGTGCTGCTATCAGCGCGACGGGCTCAACGAATGGAACGAGACGAATGACAGTTTCCCCTACGCAACTGCGGGAGGAAACGGCGGCTCTTCGCGTTCGCTTCAAAGAAGGATCCACCTCTATTCCTATATGGCGGGTGCGGAGTTCATCTCCGAAGAATGGGGAATGTGCAACACCTTCTACGACTGGAAGAACTTTGAGCTTACGCCTTACGGCGAGGTCAAGCGCGATTTTCTCCGCTTCACCGAAAAGTATCCCGACGTCGGCGAGCTTATGACGCCCGTCTGCGTCGTGCTTCCCGCCGAGCTTGATTTCGTCGAGAATATTTACAC
>JAGHTD010000134.1 GCA_018065475.1 Candidatus Colimorpha enterica | reverse complement strand
AATGACGGCAGCTTCTCGCTGTCCGACGGTACAAATGTCTATAATACGGTGAAGGCGCCGGTTGACTATCTATTTGAAAATGCAGTTTCCGACGGATCGGTGATCGAATGTACGATCAAGCGTCCGGAATCAAAGCAGGGGGAACTTCAACTGAACGAAAAGGCACCCGATCCATACACGACAGTGAAGGCAAGATTCGAGTATGAAGACACTCTCTACCCCTGCATAAAGCTCACGATGAGCAGCGAGGCGTTCTTCGAGAAGAGCTTTCTCTATCCGCCCGCATTTGACGCAAAGGCAGGGCAGACGCATATTCTTCCTTACAACGAGGGCGTAGCGATCGATGCCGACGATCCCAACGATGACGTTTCTCTTTACGAGCCGTGGAAGGGGTACAACTGCGGATTTATAGATATGTCCTTCTGGGGTCTGACCGACGGAAAGCGTGACAGATACGTTATGACCGCCGTGGAGACAAGTCAAGATTTTTGCCTCAGATTCCACCGTGACGGAGACGGGCTTTTCAGGACCTATATGTATTTTGAGCCGCAGAAATCCCATTGGGGCTACGACCGCATCGTCAGATTCTCCGTCGGTTGCGGCGGCGCTACCGATATGGCGAAGAAATACCGTTCTCTCGTTGAGAAAAGGGGCTTTGTAAGGACGCTGAAAGAGAAGGCGAAGGCGGTCCCGAACGTTGACAGAATGATCGGAGCGGCAGACACTTGGGTCTTCAACTCCGACGCAATGTATAAGCTCTACGACAAGAACGCAAAGTATTCCCGCCCGACGGACGAGCAGTATGCGGAGCGCCGACGTGTTGCCGACGATATGAAAAAACGCGGTATCGACCGCGTGATGTGGAGCATTTTTGACGAAAATCTTGATTCCGAAACGCTTGAATACGTAAAAAGCAAGGGCTACCTCACCACCGTTTACGAGGTGTTTGCCGACGTTATCCAACGTCCGATGGTATCTCTCATGACCGAGGCAAGGGTAAAACGCTGTGAGTCCCGCCTTTCATACTGGCCGGACGGCATAGCCGTCGATAAGGACGGCTGTCTTATGAAAGCATGGCAGCTTATGGGCAAGGACGGCAGATATTACTATCAGAGCCGTATGTGCGATGAAAAATGCGTCGATCTCGCGCTTGAAAGAATACCGTCGATGCTTGAAAAATACAAGCTCGACGGCTGGTTCCTCGACGTGGTTTACGGTACCGCCTTCGAGTGTTACAGCCCCGAGCATCCCACGACCAGGACGCAGAGTATGGATGCAAAACGCCGTCTGACGAAGCTCATCGAAGAACTCGGGCTCGTCTGCGGAACCGAAATCGGCAGGGAGGACGGAGTGCCATACGTCGTTTACAACGAGGGAATGCTCAGTATCAACGAATGGCGCGCAAATCAGGCCGGCAGAAGAATGGCTACGGTCTATGAGCTTGACGAGATTGACGACGTAGTAAAGAAATACAGTCTCGGCTATAGATACCGCGTACCTCTCTGGGAGCTTGTATTCCACGACTGCATGATCTCATACTGGTATTGGGGAGACAGCCACAACTGCTGTCCCGACCTTATGCCTCTCCGTGATCTCTTCCTCAACCTTTACGGACTTCCGCCGCTCTTCTCGTTCAGCGTTGACAACTGGGACCGCCTTGCGGATAAGATCGAGAGGTCGTATAAGAACACCTCTCCTCTCGCAAAAGAGGTCGGATACGAGAAGATGACGTCGTTTGAATACCTCTCCGATGATTTTTCCGTTCAGCGCACGGCGTTCTCGAACGGTGTCCGCGTGACCGTCAACTTCGGAGACGACGATTTCACCCTTGCCGCCGGCAGAATAGTCCCCGCAAAGGGAAAGATCGTTGAAAGAAACTGACAGATACATTTTCCTCCCGCAGAACGATACGTTTCGCGGGAGGTTTTCTTATGAACAAGAAAACGGGGCAGAGTTTTTTCTCTGCTCCGTTTTGCTGTTGTATATCCTAATATCATTTTACGGCTTCAACGATCTTCTTTGCGTTTTCGTAAAGCTCGTCAAACTTTCCTTCTTTTGCAAGCTTACCGTTGTAAATAGCCGTTCCTATACCCACTCCGGCAAATCCGGCGTCGATGAAATCCTTGGCGTTGGCGGCGTCAACTCCTCCGACAGCGAGCAGTTTCGCTTCCGAGATCGGAGCCGTGACGTCCTTGAGATACCTGAGGGAGAACTGATTGGCGGGGAACAGCTTGACGAAATCCGCTCCGCATTCGCAGGCAAAAGCAATCTCCGAGGGTGTCATTGCCGCAGGTATCGAGACGAGTCCGAGGTCGCGGGTGAGCTTAATAACGTCGGCGTTTGCATTTGGAGAGATCATGAATCTCGCTCCGGCTTCATAAGCGGTCATAACGTCCTCTACGCTCATAACGGTCCCCGCACCGATAAGCATTCTTCCTCCAAACTCTTCGTTAAGCTTTCTTATCATTCTTGCGGTATATTCCTTGTCGTACTTGCCGGAACGGTCGAAGGTCACCTCCGCAAGGCGGATGCCGGCACGGTAAAGTGCTTTCATGCCGTCGATAAGCGTGTCCTCGTCCGGACGGCGGAGGATAGCGATGATCTTGTTATCGGCTATTGCGGAAATCGTTTCGGCACGCTTTGAACGGTTGTTTCTAATGGCGTAAATATATCTGAGCCCGTTCTTCACCGCGCTTCCGGCGGCAGAGTCAGGGATCTCACGGGCGTTTTCGCCCAAAAGAAGGATATATATCTTCTTTAGG
>JAGHTD010000012.1 GCA_018065475.1 Candidatus Colimorpha enterica | reverse complement strand
CGAGATACTCGGCAATCTTTCAAGGGAGCTCGCCGAGGTCGAAAGAAAAGCAAAGAAGAAGGGCACCGAGCTGTCCGAAATGCGCAGGAAGGCCGCCGCCGACCTGCAAAGCAGGATGATAGGCGAGCTTTCCTACCTCGAAATGCCGAAGGTGCGCTTCGAGGCAAGGGTGAACCCCTCCCTCGACGAAAAGGGAGAGATCCTTTACCGTCCCGACGGCATCGACGAAGCGGAGTTCTTCTTCTCCGCCAACCCCGGTGAGGAGCTTCTTCCCCTCGCGGAGGTCGCCTCGGGAGGCGAGCTTGCGAGAGTTATGCTTTCCCTCCGCTCCGTCAACCTTTCGTCATCCGGCGGGCAGACGCTCGCCTTCGACGAGATCGACACGGGAGTGTCGGGCGGAACGTCGCAGAAGATCGGTATGCGCCTCCGCCGTCTCGCGGAGAACAACCAGGTGATCTGCGTCACCCACTCCGCACAGATAGCGGCAGAGGCAGACCGCCACTTTCTCATCAAAAAGTCCGAGGTCGCCGGACGCACCGAGACCTCCGTCACCCCGCTTTCAAGGCAGGGCAGGACAGACGAGATCGCCCGCATAATGGGCGGAATAAAGATCACGGAGAAGATACTCCGTTCCGCGGAGGAAATGGTAGCCGAAGCGGAGAAGAACAGACAGTAATAAAGGAAAAGGAACAGAAAAATGACACTTTACGAAGAACTCGTCGCGCGCGGCCTCATCGCTCAGGTCACCGACGAAGAAGAAATCAAAAATATGATAAACGAGGGCAAAGCGACCTTCTACATCGGCTTTGACTGCACGGCAGACAGTCTGACGGCAGGCCACTTCATGGCTCTTACCCTTATGAAACGTCTTCAGCAGGCGGGCAACCGTCCCATCGCCCTTATCGGCGGCGGAACGACGATGATCGGCGACCCCTCGGGCAGAACGGATATGAGAAAAATGCTCACCCGCGAGGACATCGACCACAACGCCGAATGCTTCAAGAAGCAGATGGAGAGATTCATCGACTTCGGCGAAGGCAAGGCGATCATGCTCAACAACGCCGACTGGCTCATGAACCTCAACTACATCGAGGTGCTCCGTGAGGTCGGTGCCTGCTTCCCCGTCAACAATATGCTCCGCGCCGAGTGCTACAAGCAGAGGATGGAAAAGGGACTTTCCTTCCTCGAGTTCAACTATATGATCATGCAGTCCTACGACTTCTACTACCTCTTCAAGAACTACGGCTGCAACATGGAGTTCGGCGGCGACGACCAGTGGTCTAATATGCTCGGAGGCACCGAGCTCATCAGAAAGAAGCTCGGCAAGGACGCGCACGCGATGACGATCACCCTCCTCACCGACAGCCAGGGCAAGAAGATGGGCAAGACCGCCGGCAACGCCGTATGGCTCGACGCCAACAAGACCTCGCCCTACGATTTCTTCCAGTATTGGAGAAACGTCGGCGACAGCGACGTCATGAAGTGCATCCGTATGCTCACCTTCCTCCCGATCGAACAGATCAACGAAATGGACAAGTGGGAGGGCTCCGAGCTCAACAGAGCGAAGGAGATCCTCGCATACGAGCTGACGAAGATGGTCCACGGCGAAGACGAGGCAAAGAAGGCGCTTGACGCCTCCAAGGCAGTCTTCGGTGCAGGCACGGCTTCCGCCGATATGCCCACGACGGCGCTCTCCGACGCAGACTTCACCGACGGAAAGATCACCGTTTCCAAGCTCCTCGTCCTCGGCGGTCTCGCCGCTTCAAACGGTGAGGCAAAGCGCCTTATCCAGCAGGGCGGCATAACCTTCAACGACGAAAAGGTGACCGACTTCGCCTTCTCCGTCGAAAAGGGTCAGACCGACGGCGCGGTAGTGAAGAAGGGCAAAAAGATCTTCCACCGCTTCATACTCGGATGACGGACCGTTCCGGACTTGAGGATTATCTGTCCTCTCGAAACATAAAATACAGAACGGACGAGCCGCTTTCGGCTCATTGCAGTTTCAGAATAGGCGGGCAGGCGGACTTCTTCGCCCTCCCCGCCGACACGGAGGAACTTGAAGCTCTCGTCTCCTTCTGCCGTGAAAACCTTATCAGATACCGTCTCGTCGGCAGGGGCACCAACCTGCTCTTCGACGACGCCGGTTTCAGAGGGCTGATAATCTCCCTTTCCCTGCTCGACACCGTAAGGCGCGAGGGGAACGAGATCGTCGCTCTCTGCGGAGCACAGCTCTCGAAGGTCTGCCTTCTCGCCTCTAACGAGGGGCTTTCCGGTATTGAAAAGCTCTTCGGCATCCCCGGCTCGGTCGGCGGTGCCGTCTATATGAACGCAGGAGCTTACGGGAGCGAGATAAAGGACGTCTGCACCTCCGTCACCGTCCTTGACGGAGAAGGGAACACCGTCACGCTCTCAAACGCCGATTGTGACTTTTCCTACCGCCGTTCGGTATTCACGGGAAGCGGAAACGTGATCCTTTCGGCACGTTTCGCTCTGACGCCCGGAGATCCGGCGGTGATACGCTCCGAGATGGATGAGATCATAGCGAAGCGGGTAGAAAAACAGCCGCTCGACCTCCCCTCCGCCGGCTCTGCGTTCAAACGCCCCGAGGGGAGCTACGCCTCAAAGCTGATCGACGAATGCGGGCTCAAAGGTCTGACCGTCGGCGGTGCGCAGGTGTCCCCGAAGCACGCCGGATTCATTGTCAATATCGGCGGTGCGACCTCCTCCGACGTCAGAGCCCTCTCCGCTCTCGTCGCCGAGAAGGTCTATGCCGAAACGGGTTATCTTCTGACGCCCGAGCCGGAATACGTGGAGCCATAACGAAAAACCGTTTGGAATATCCAAATAAGAAAAGAGGGAAAATTATGTCCGAAGAAAAGAAACTATGTGAATTGACAGATAAACAATTAGAACAGGTAAGCGGCGGAGAAAGTGTGCAGTTCGATGAGTGGGGAAATATTGCGGTGGGTAAATGGTACACCGAAGATCACGCACCGGGCTTTATATTCAAGTGCACGGGTATTGACGTGGATCTGAATGCGCTTGTAATTTCGCTCCATTTTAATAAATATTCCTATGATGCAGGCAGCAACAACGCCCGGGACCCTCAGGCAATAACAACGGCGGCAACCGACGGATGTACATACCGTGATGCAAGCGCACCTAACATAACGTTATAATTTTGTACCAACCAAACATAAAAAAGGAAAAAGCAAAATGAACTTCACAAAAGAACAAATTGAAAAAGCAAAAGAAGCAAAGAGTGCGGAAGAACTTTTCGCGCTTGCGAAAGAAAACGGTATTGAAATGACCGCGGAAGAAGCCGCAAAGCATTACACCAAGCTTTCCGAAGACGAGCTGAACAACGTTTCCGGTGGCTGCGGCAATGACAATCCGCAGCAGCAAACCATCTCGCTTCTCAATCTCCACATTATCCCGGTGGGAACAAGAATTGACAGTGTAAGATCATTAAAGGACCCCTGCCCTGTCTGCGGGGCACAGCTGAAAAGCAACTGCACAAGCGGCTACGCTTGCACGGCTGATGAGAGATTTCAGCTGAAAGAGATACCCGCCGGACTCGGCCACACAAAGTATTATATCGTTCAGAGCAACGACATTTCGCAATGAAAATCATGGACAAAAACTATGACCTACACAAAAGAACAAATTAAAAAAGCAAAAGAAGCAAAGAGCGCCGGGGAACTTCTCGCGCTTGCAAAAGAAAACGGTATCGAAATGACCGCCGAGAAAGCGGATAAGTACTACGCAGGGCTTCGCAAAAGCGCCGAGCTTTCCGAAGACGAGCTGAACAACGTTTCCGGCGGCTGCGGAGACGACGAGCCGCAAAACGTCCCGCTTCTCAATCTCCACCTTATCCCGGTGGGAACAATAATCAGCAGCGTCAGCAGTAGGAAAGATCCCTGCCCGGTTTGCGGGGCAAGATTGGATTGCGATGGCACAGGTCTCTATTGCATGGCTGATCCGAACTTTGTTCTCCACTGGAAGGGTCCCGGGGCCGGACATGGGTCATATTATTGCGTCGCCAAAAACGACATTTCGCAATAAAAACTCGGGACCGCATTGAACGGCACCCGATCAAAGCATAAATGAAATACATCCTTTCCGACAACATCGCCCTGCGGTCGTGGGATCTCGTTCCGTATGCCTGTTACGTAAAGGGCGTGCGCAACGCGCGGGGGCTGAAAAAAGAAGAATACGAGCTTCTCCGTCTCTGCGACGGTCAGCGGGAGACCGAAAACTCGGCTCTTCTGCAAAGTCTCGTTTCACGCGGCTTCTGCCGTCCCGCAAGAGATGGCGAAACGCTCACGCCGTGGCAGAGGGAGAAGATATGCGGCAACCGTTATTTCCCGGCGATGAACTGGATGATCACCGGAAAATGCAACTATAACTGCCTCCACTGCTTCAACGCCGCCGACAATAGCCGTCTGCAAAGCGAGTTTACGCTTGAAGAAGCGGAAAAGCTGATCGGCGAGGCGGAAAAATGCGGTATCAACGCTTTTACGATAACTGGCGGCGAGCCGATGATCCACCCGCATTTCACCGAGATCATCCGCGGTATTTACGCCCGCGGAATGTACGTGGAGGAGCTCAACACCAACGGTTTCTTTCTTACGCAGGAGATCCTTGACGAAATGAAAGAGATCGGGTTCCGCCCGCTGATGAAAATATCCTTTGACGGCATCGGTCATCACGATTGGCTCAGAAACAGAAAGGGCGCGGAGGAAGACGCTCTGCGTGCGATCCGTCTCTGCACCGAAAACGGGTTCCGCGTAAAAGCGCAGACCAACGTTCACCGTCTTAACGTCGGTTCCATACTCCCGACCGCCGAACTGCTCTCGGATATGGGTGTATGCGAAATGCGCGTCATCCGTACGACCGAGGCGCCCCGCTGGCTGCAAAACGCCGGAGACGCCTGTCTGACACTTGAAGAGTATTTTGACAGTATGCTGACGTTTCTGATAGAATATGCCTGTTCCGGCAGGAAAATGACGGTTGACATATGGCAGTTCGTTCACCTTTACCCCGAAAGCAAGACCTTCCGCCCCCGTGCGTTTGAATGCGGAGAAGGCGGATACCGTGACTCCCTGCCCGTATGCAGGGGCAACCGAGGCATGGCAGCCGTCGGCGCAAACGGAAATCTCTACCCCTGCCACCAGATGTCCGGCTACTACGAACAGCACGGCAGGATCCTCGGCAACGTGAAGACAGACGGTCTTCAGCCGCTTCTCAGAGACAGCAATTATCTGAACAGCGTCTGCGCGACGGTTAAGGACCTGAAGGAGCACAACGAAAAATGTGCCGCCTGCAAATGGTTCCGGTACTGCTGCGGAGGATGCCGAGCGATCGGACTTGCGCTGACCGGAGACGTGTTCGGGCAGGATCTGTCAAAATGCCTGTTCTTTGAAGGCGGGTATATAGAAAAGCTGAAAGAGGTGCTCCCGGGGTTTGAGATGATCCCGAAAGTCCCCGAAAAGCTCTTATAAGCATAATTACAAAGCATTATCCGACGCGGCGGTCTCCATACGCCGCGAAAACCGCAGGGAGGCGTCATCCCCGCCTCCCTGCCCGAAAGAAAGAGTCACCCCACACTATGCAGACCGTATTTTCCATTTCCGTCAGAGACGAGATCTGCCGGACGAAATTAAAGAACAAATGCTGCCGGCGCTCACAGCTCTGCGGTATGGTTTTGGGTCTGCTCACCCCCTCGGGGATATCCGTTTCCTCCGACCGTGAGAACGTCGCCCTCTGCTTCTCGAAGCTCCTGCACGAGTTCCTGCCGTCGCTGAAGACCTCCTCCCCCTTCCTTTACTCCCGTGCCGAAGCCGACCTTATAACGTCCTCCCTCGGCATTGACGGGACGGCTTCCCTGCCCGTCGGTCAGTTCACCTGCGTGAACTGCGGCTGGGCGTTCATCCGCGGGCTTTTCGCCGTCTGCGGTACCGTCGCCGATCCCGCCTCCGGCTACCATCTCGAATACCTCCTCCGCTCCTCCGAGATTGCCGACGGCCTCTGCCGTCTCTTCGAAGGGCTCGGATATACTCCCGGCATAACCGAACGCCGCGGCTCCTACGGAGTGTATTTCAAGGACAGCGAAGCGATCGCCGACATCCTCGGCTACATGGGCGCACCGTCCTCCGAGTTCGAAATGCTCAACGCCAAGATCCTAAAAGACGTCCGCAACGGTGTCAACCGCACCGTCAACTGCGAGACCGCCAACATGAACCGCACCTGCGCCGCTTCGTCGGCGCAGATAAAAGCGATCGAGAAGATCGCCTCCTCACCCGACACGGTAGCGTCGCTCACCGAGGAGCTGAAAACCACCCTTGACCTCCGCATAGCCAACCCCGACGCAACGCTGTCGGAGCTTGCGGAGCTCCACGACCCGCCCGTCACCAAGTCGGGCGTCACGCACCGTCTTCAGAAGCTGATGAAGATCGCGTCAAAACTTTGAAAAGAAAGCCATTATGAAGGAATTCGTTCATCTGCATCTGCACAGCGAATACAGTCTCCTTGACGGTATATGCAGAGTAAATGAAATACCTGCCGCCGCCGCTGCCCTCGGGCAGAAGGCAGTCGCGATCACCGACCGCGCCGTGATGTACGGCTGCGCGGCTTTTTGCGACGCCTGCGAAAAGGCGGGAGTGAAGCCCATAATCGGCTGTGAGATATCCGTGACGAAGGGGAGCCGTTTCGACACCTCCGACGTCGCCGAGCCGGACCACCTCGTCCTGCTCGTAAAAAACGAGACCGGCTACAAAAACCTCATTCAGATCGTCTCCCGCGCGTGGCTCGAGGGATACAACGTCCGCACCGGCCCCCGCGCCGACCTCGACCTAATCCGCAGATATTCCGACGGGCTGATCTGCCTTTCGGGCTGCCGTAAGGGCGAGATCCAGCGCCTGCTCTCGAAGGGCAGATACAAGGAGGCGGACGTTGCCGCCCGCAGGTTCTCCGAGATATTCGGAAAAGACGGCTTTTACCTCGAACTTCAGGACACCGGTCTTGAAGGTCAGAATATGATAAACGAATGCCTCCTCGGCGTAAGGGAGAGGACGGGCATTCCCGTGGTATGCACAAACGACGTGCGCTATATACAGAGAGAGGACGCCGACACCCAGGCGGTCATGACCGCCATATCCCGCAACGCCCGCCTGTCCGACGGCAGGGCGGAGGGCTACGAGTCCGACGAGTTCTAGCTCAAATCCGGCGACGAGATGTACCGTGAGTTCTCGCACTTCGCCGACGCGGTCGAGAACACCGTGAAGATCGCCTCGATGTGCAATTATTCGATAAAGGGCGGAAACACCGTCCTTCCCGACTTCGCGCTTCCCGACGGGATGACCGACAGTGCTTACCTGCACGATCTCGCCTTCAAAGGGCTTGAAAGCAAGATCGCCGAAGGCAGGATAGTCCTCACCGCCGAGCGCACCTTAAACGCCTACCGCGGACGCATACAGGACGAACTCTTCGTCATCGCCGAAATGGGCTATTCGTCCTACTTTCTCATCGTCGCCGATTTCGTCGGCTACGCAAAGAGCAAGGGGATCCCCGTCGGCCCCGGCAGAGGTTCGGGAGCCGGCTCCCTCGTCGCCTTCCTCATAGGTATCACCGAGGTCGATCCCCTCGTTTACGGCCTCCTCTTCGAGGCGTTCCTCAACCGCGAGAGGATCAGTATGCCCGACTTCGACATAGATTTCGGCGACCGCAGGCGTGACGAGGTCATCGCCTACGTCTCGGAGAAATACGGAAAGGACAACGTCGCGCAGATAACCACCTTCGGCACCCTCGCCGCAAAGGCGGCACTCCGCGATACCGCCCGCGTGCTCGGCATCGACAAAAAGATCGTCGATGAGCTGATAAGCCACATGCCCGACGAAAAGGACATCACGATAAGCCGAGCCCTCGACGACCCGAAGTTCTCCATCTACCCCGAGGAAAGTCCCGACATCGAGCGTCTCGTCGAGACGGCAAGAGGACTTGAAGGGCTGCCCCGCAACGCCTCCACCCACGCGGCGGGAGTCGTCATAACCCCGAAGCCCCTCACCGAATATCTCCCGCTCGCCTCAAACGGAGGCGTGACCGTCACCCAGTACGATATGGACACGGTGGCGAAGCTCGGACTGCTGAAGTTCGACTTCCTTGCTCTCCGCTGTCTGACCGTCATTGACGACGCCGTTAATATGATAAGGAAGAAAGAGAAGGATTTTGACCTCTCCTTCATCCCCCTCGACGACGGCGCAACCTACAAAATGATCTCCGACGGCAGGACCGACGGCATATTCCAGCTCGAATCGCCGGGAATGACCCGGATGCTGAAAAAGATGAAGCCCGAGAAGATGACCGACATTATGGTCGCCCTCGCCCTCTTCCGCCCCGGTCCCATGGATTCGATAGACACCTTCCTCTCCAACCGCGCGAGAGGCAGGATAGACTACAAAATACCGATTTTAAGCAAAATACTCGACGAGACCAACGGCTGTATCGTCTATCAGGAGCAGGTGATGGAGATATTCCGTTCCGTCGCCGGCTACTCCTACGGCAGAGCTGACATCGTGCGCCGCGCGATCGCCAAGAAGAAGCCCGGCGTCATCGAAAAGGAACGCGACGGCTTCGTCTCGGGAGCGGTATCGAACGGCTGGAAGGAGGAGGACGCGCTCGCCCTTTACGGCGAGATGACCGACTTCGCCAACTACGGCTTCAAAAAGAGCCACGCCGCCGCCTACGCCTTGCTTTCCTACCGCACCGCCTATCTGAAGACGCATTACCCATCCGAATACTACTCCGCCCTGCTGACCTCGGTCTCGGGCGATGCGGGGAAGACCTCCCTCTATATGTCCTCCTGCGCAAAGCAGGGGATAAAGCTCCTCCCGCCCGACGTCAACAAGTCCTATCCGGCGTTCACGTCGGAGGACGGGGCGATAAGATTCGGGCTTGCCTCCGTCAAGGGGATAGGCGAGCAGTTCGCCCTCCGCATAGTGAACGTGAGGGAGGACAGACCGTTCAAAACCTTCGAGGACTTCGTGACGAGGATGATGCCGGGAGGCATAAGCCGCCCGCAGATGGAATCGCTGATCCGCTCCGGCTCCTGCGACCTCTTCGGAGTTTACCGCAAAACGCTGTGGTGTATGATAGATTTCGTCGTCTCGGAGGTCAACAACTCCCTGCGCGGTCACACCGCAGGGCAGATAGACATCTTCGGCAACGACTCCATCACCTTTGAGTACCCGAAGGCGATAGACGAATATCCGCTTGAGGAACACCTCGCCTTTGAAAAGGAATACTGCGGGACGGCGTTCTCCGGGCATCTGCTCGACGGCTATTCCGACAACATTTCCGACGTCCGCCACAGCGACATTTCGCTGATCGACGACACCTGCGGAGGAAAGACCTTCACCCTCTGCGGAATGATAACGAAGGTGAACCAAAGGATCACCAAGGCGGGGCTGAGGATGCAGAACTGTCAGCTTGAAGACAGATTCTCGTCGGTCTCCCTCGTCATATTCCCGAAGCTGTTCCTCACCGTGCAGGACTTTGTGGGCGAGAACTCCGCCGTCTGCGTGACGGGCAACGTCACCGTCGAGGAGGGCTACGTCCGCCTGCTGGCGCAGAGCGTGACCCCGCTTGAAAAGAACGGGAAATACGTGAAGAAGACACCCGAAAGGCACGAAGAACCCCAAAAGGTCGAAAATCCGCCACGGGCACAGAGCGAAGCTGTCGGAAAAATCAAGAGCGATGTGGGGAGTGAAGATCTTCCCTCTTCCGAAAATCCCCCTCGGGCACAGAGCGAAGCTGTCAAAAAAAAGGCGTCAAAGCTCTACGTCCGCGTGCCTTCCCTCACCTCCCCCGAGCACAGGCGCGCCGCCGCGCTCGCCTCGATCTTCGAGGGAGATACACCGCTCATCTTCTACGACAGCGGTGTGAAAGAGTATAAGCCGTCCGGTCAGGGCGTCGCCCTCAGCGCCTTCTTCATGAAGGAACTGACCGAGATCGTCGGCGAAGGAAACGCCGTCGCAAAATAATTTATTTCCTATTCACATTTTTTACATATAAATATGGTACAATAT
>JAGHTD010000271.1 GCA_018065475.1 Candidatus Colimorpha enterica | reverse complement strand
AATGTAAATATTATAATTAAGAGATTGACAAAGACGCGTTTATGTTGTATAATCTATCTGTTAATATTATAACAGAAGTGAGGTTTTTTGTCAATGGAAATTACAAGAGAAACAATAATCGGCGACGTTCTCGACTACGACAGCGGAACGGCACAGTTCTTTTTTGAGATCGGCATGCACTGCCTCGGATGCCCCGCGTCGAGAGGCGAAAGCATCGAGGAGGCCTGCGCCGTTCACGGAACCGACGCCGACGAGCTCGTTGACAAGCTCAACGAGTATCTCGCAGGCAAATAAAAACCTGTGCTGCGGCCCGATAACATCGGGCTGCGGCTGTTTTGCATTATTCAGCCGATGACTGATAAGAATATATACCCCGGCGTGCGGCTCGGCGCCTGCGCGGAATACCTCCGCGGAGTGCCGCTCTTCGACGTCGGGACCGACCATTGCCTGCTCCCGATCTACGCCGTTTCACGGCTCGGAGTACCCTCCGCCGTCGCATCCGACGTGGTTGACGGGCCGGTGGCGACCGCGAGAAAAGCGGTCGGGGCCGCCGGACTTGAGGGCGTGATCAAAGTCGTAAAGGCAGACGGGCTCGACGGTATCGCTCTTCCCGTTCCCTGCGACGTCGTGATCGCCGGGATGGGCGGGGAACTGATAAAGAATATCCTTTCCCGCAAGCCGGAGCTGAAAGAAGAAGGCGTCCGCCTCATCCTTCAGCCGATGACGAAAAAGGCGGAGCTCAGGGACTATCTGACCGGGAACGGCTTTGAGATAATCTCCGAGACGGTCTGCTTTGACGGGAAATATTACAGTATAATATGCGCCTCATATACGGGCGTGAACACGGTCCTTTCCTCTGCGGAAAAGGAGGTCGGACGCGCGTCGGTACAGACCGACCGGGCAAAATACGCCGAATACCGTTTTTTGAAAGCCGAAGAGCTCGAAAAGGCGGTGTGCGGAAAAAAGCTCGGAGGCATCGACACCTCCGCCGACGAAAAGCTCATTGAAGAACTGAGAAGAATATGAAGATAAAAGAACTTTATTCACGCCTCGACGGGCTTATCCCGCCGTCATATTCCTGCGATTGGGACAACGACGGGCTTATGCTCTGCCCCGACGGGGACAGAGAGGCGAAGAAAATACTTTTCACCCTCGACGTTACCGCAGAGGCGGCGGATATTGCGATAAAGGGCGGATATGAACTCATCGTCTCGCATCATCCGATGATTTTCAACCCGCTTCATTCGCTTGAAGACAGAATGATAATCGCTCTCGCCTCGGCTGGGGTATCGGTCTTTTCTTTTCATACCCGCCTTGACGCCATCGACGGCGGAGTCAACACCGTCCTCGCGGAAAAATGCGGCGCGAAAGTGACAGATACGAAGGCCGACGGCTTCCTCGGGAAGATCGGGGAGTACGGCGCTCCTCTTTCGCCGTCGGAGCTCGCGGAAAAGGTCAAGGCCTCGCTCGGCTCCGAAAAGGTGACCTTCGTCAGCGCGGGAGACGGCAGATATTCAAAGCTCGCTTCGCCGGCAGGCGGAGAAAAGAGCGCTGTGAAGCGCGTCGCATTTCTCGGAGGTGCCGGGGATTACGAAGAAGCCGAGGCGGCTCTGAAAGCCGGCTGTGACGCCTTAGTGACGGGCGATATCGGATATAACGCAATGATCGACCTTGCGCGTGCGGGGATGACCGTCGTCGCGGCAGGGCATTACGAGACCGAAAATCCCGTGCTTTCGATGCTGATGAAGACCGTCGGCGAGCTCACCGACGCAGAGCTGAAACGCTTCGACTGCAAGATGATAAAGACAGTATGAACGAAAAACAGAAAACCGGCGCTCACGGCGAGGACGTCGCCGCAAAATGGTTTGAGGAGCACGGTTACAGGATAATCGCAAGGAACTACGTTTCGGGCAAGGACGAGATCGACGTCATCGCCGAGGACGATCACGCCGTCGTCTTCGTCGAGGTGAAGACGAGAAACGAGACGATCCCGGGCTACGGTCGTCCGTCCCTCGCGATAAACAGAAAAAAACGCTTGTGCCTCATAAGGTGCGCAAAAGCGTATATGAAAACGCATATAAGCGAAAAGTTACTCCGCTTCGACGTAATTTATATAAATATTTACAAGGACGGGAATGAAGCGGTAAATTATATAAAGAACGCATTCGGAGCTGACGGAAAGGTGATTTG
>JAGHTD010000112.1 GCA_018065475.1 Candidatus Colimorpha enterica | reverse complement strand
CCATCACGACCTGCGTGCCGAGGATATTCGTTTCAAGGAATATGCCGGGGTTCTCTATACTTCTGTCAACGTGGCTTTCCGCCGCGAAGTTGACCACAATATCCGGCTTTTCTTTCTCGAATATCGAGAAGATACCCTCTCTGTTTCTGATGTCTTCTTTATAAAAAACGAAGTTCGGGTTTTCCATAGCTTTATTCAGCGTATGGATGTTTGCGGCGTAGGTGAGCGCGTCAACGCAGACGACACGCCATTCCGGACGCTCGTCAAGCAGCAGATATACGAAGTTGGAGCCGATGAAACCCGCTCCGCCGGTAACGAGAACTGTCTTTTTCATGTCGTTTCTCTTTCAGTATTTGATCTCTCCGTCGGCGACCTTTTTCAGGTGCTGGCCGTACGGGGACTTGCCGTATCGTTCGGCGGAAACAAGGAGACTTTCCTTTGCTATCCACCCGTTTTTATACGCGATTTCTTCGGGGGCGGAGATGGTTATCCCCTGCTGATTTTCGATCATCTCGACAAAAGCCGTCGCCCTTGCGAGACTTGCAAACGTGCCCGTGTCGAGCCATGCGTATCCGCGGCCGAGAAGCTGAACGTCAAGCGTTCCCTCCTGCAAGTACATCTCGTTGAGCGTCGTGATCTCAAGCTCTCCGCGTGCGGAGGGTTTCACTTCATTCGCCTTTGCGCTTACGCCCGCCGGGTAGAAATAAAGTCCCGTCACGGCATAATTCGACTTCGGTCTGCTCGGCTTTTCTTCGATGGAGACCGCCTTCCAGTCCTTGTCGAACTCCACTACGCCGAACCTCTGAGGGTCGTTCACGTAATATCCGAACACGGTCGCCCGCTTGTCCTCTTCGGCGTTCCTTGCCGCTTCTTCGAGGATCTTGCTGAATCCGTTGCCGTAGAAGATATTGTCGCCGAGGACCATCGAGCACGCGTCGCCGCCTATGAACTCCTCGCCGAGGATGAACGCCTGGGCAAGACCGTCCGGCGACGGCTGCACCTTATACGACAGACGTATGCCGAAATTCGATCCGTCCCCGAGAAGTCTCTCGAAGTTGGGGAGGTCGGTCGGTGTGGATATGATGAGAATATCCTTTATCCCCGCGAGCATAAGCGTCGAGAGGGGGTAATATATCATCGGCTTGTCGTAAACCGGGAGGAGCTGTTTGCTCGTTATCATCGTAAGGGGATAAAGCCGTGTCCCGGCTCCGCCCGCCAAAATAATGCCTTTCATTTCACGCTCCGATCATCTGATCACAAAATACGGGAAAACGGTATTGCTCCGACGGATCAGTAATCCGTCTCGATCATTTCTTTGAGGTGCTGTCTGCCTCTTGCGATCGCAGTCATGCAGTCCTCTTCGCCTTCAAACTCGACGGCGATATATCCGTCGTAGCCGGTCCTCTTTATGGCTCTTACCGACTTTCTGACCTTGCAGTCACCCTCTCCGATAACGCATCCGCAGAAGTAGTTTCCGCCTCTCGTCGAGCCGTAACCCTTCGTTTTCTTGTCGGTGAGGTACATATCTTTGGCGTGAACGTAGATCGCGTACGGCGCGACGATACCTACCGACGTGGGGCAGTCCTCGTCCGCACAGCAGAAGTTGCCGACGTCAACGAGAAGACCGAAGTTGTCGTCGTTGACGGCGTTGAAGAGCATTTCCATACGGTATGCGTCCTGCGCGATGTAACCGTGGTTCTCAACGCAGGTCATCACTCCGTGATCCTTCGCGTAAGCCGTTACGGCACGGGCGTTCTTCGCGATCGTCGGGAGCATGAGCCCGAACGAACGGGAGGAGCCGGTCTTTCCCAGTCCCCACGTCGCGTCGTGACGCATGATATGACAGCCGAGTGCCTCCGCAACGTCGATCTGACGG
>JAGHTD010000081.1 GCA_018065475.1 Candidatus Colimorpha enterica | reverse complement strand
TCTTGGAACGGTAGTTTTCGACGTCAACGGTGAATCTTACGTATCCTGCGTCGTCGTCATCCTTGCGGTTTGCGGCGAGGTTGGTGAGATATTGGAGAGCGTCGAGCGTTGCGCCGTGATGTCCGATCATGACGGAAGCGTCCTCGCCTTCGATGCTTATGAGATATTCCTTCTTTTCGCCCTTGACGGGTTCTGCCGATGCGTTTGCGTTAAGTCCCATATCGGCGATGACCTTGTTGACGAAGGCAACGCCTGCCGCCGAAGGATCGGCCTCTTCAAAGTAAACTCTGACCTTTGCGGGTGCTTCTCCTATTCCGAGAAAACCCTTTTTCGCTTCCGCCAGCACCTCGTAGGACACCTTGTCGGCGTTCTGACCGAGCTGTTCTGCACCCTGCTGTACGGCAAGCTCTACCGTCTTGGCGGTAACAATAACTTCATTTATCATATTATATCCTTATCATTTTTTGTCCGATTCGTCTTTAAGAACGGCTTTCGGGATGATCCCGTCGTTTTCGGCGGGGGCACCGGTCTTTTCGTTCTCCTTGACTGCGGGAGCTTCCTCCACGAGGTCTATGCGGTGAGCGGCAACCTTGCCGGACGACTTATACTGCGCTTTGTCGAGGCGCTTGGTGGGAGCTTTGTAGAGCTCCTTGTTTGCTTTCTTGTAGTCCTCCTCGGTGAACTCGGGGAAGGGATACATACATTTGAGAACGTACTGCTGTACTACGCCGAGCACGTTCTGATATATCCAGTAAACGGCGATGACAGCGGGGAAGGTAAAGGTGAACATAGCCGTCATGAGAGGCATAGCCCAGTCCATTATCTTCATGGACATCTCCGCGTCCTTGCTTCCGGAGGCAACGGGCGGCTGATAAGAGAACTTCTTTGTCAGCTTGGTGCTGAGGAATGTGGATACGAAGGTAAGAAGGGTGATGACCCAAAGGAGGGAAGGTTCCTTGATGGACGCTGTCTGCGACAGATCCATGTAGTCGCCGAAAACGGTGAACTTTGTCAGCTTGTCCTCGGTGAAATCGTCGGATAACATCGGATTTCCGAGGCCGTTATTGCCCTTGAAGTTCTCAAGACCGAGCTTGCTCATAATGCGGACGGTCTCGATGCCCTGGATGACGATCTTGACGTCCTTTCCGTTCTTGAGGTTTTCGACCTGAGCGGTGATCGCTTTCAGAGTGGAGTCGGAGAAGGTGTCGTTCTTCTTCTTTCCGTTTTCGTCAACCTCGATGAGAGAGGGGTCTTCGTTGCACATCTCTACGATGTGATAGTTTACGTTGTC
>JAGHTD010000060.1 GCA_018065475.1 Candidatus Colimorpha enterica | reverse complement strand
AAATGACGTTCTGCTGACCGGGATTTTATGTTTCATATATAATATACCATATTTCCGGGCGTTTGTCAATACCCCCCGGTTTTCTCAAAAAAAGTGATTTTTTGAGAAAAGTGAAATGTTTGCCTTCGGCAAACGTGAAATAATCTGCTTCGCAGATTGTGAAATATTCTCGTTTCACTCGAATGTGAAATGAAATAAATCCCGCAAGGGATTTATTTCGTTGCCGAGTGTCATTGACACTCGGCAGGCAGAGACAGTTTTTTACGCCGTATTTCGTTCTCAAGCCCGATGAGCAGTTTCATCTCCTCGGCGTTGAGACGGCGGTATTCCCCCTCGGCGAGGCGCTCGTCAAGCTTTATCCCGCCGATCTCGGTCCTTTTCAGGTAGGTCACTCTCGTCCCCACCGCCCGCATCATCAGCTTGACCTGGTGTTTTCTGCCCTCACAGATCTCAAGCTGACCCCTGAACGCGGGACCGTCGGGGTTTTTCAGGTATCTGCTCCTCCTTGCCTCGGGGATGTAGTCCTCAATATCCTTCACGGTCATCCTTTCGAGCAGGGTGAAGACGGCGGGGCGGGAAACGACACCGTTCTCGCTTATGACGACACCCTCTTCGAGCTTTTTCGCCTTCCCGTCGGTCATCTCGCCTATCGCGTAAAAGACGTATTTCTTGACGGCGTGTCTTTCGGGGAGCAGAAGCGCCTGATCGACCATGCCGTCGTCCGTTATCAGCAAAAGCCCCCGCGTGTCGCGGTCGAGCCGTCCGACGGGGTGGAGCCCTTCTCTCTCCTCTTCGGGGAAAAGGTCGAGGACGGTCCTGTCACGCCCGTCCCTCACCGCGCTGAGGCAGCAGGGCGGCTTATTCAGCATATAATAGCGCACGTTATCGCCCTCCCTTCCGGCTCTATTTTACCGCAAAAGACGTGAAATGTCAAGTTTGGCAGGAAAAACAAGGATTTTTTATCAAAAAATCAAGAAAAATGCCTTTACCCTATTGCATTTTTCGGATTTTTGGAGTAAAATATAGTGTATGAATTTATGACCATTTTTTGGAGGATTATTATATGGTAGTAGCAGGCGATTTCAGAAACGGCCTTACATTTGAAATGGAAGGCAACGTAATGCAGGTCATCGAGTTCCAGCACGTAAAACCCGGCAAGGGCGCTGCATTCGTTCGCACAAAGCTCAAGAACGTTATTTCCGGTGCGGTCATCGAGAAGACCTTCTCCCCCACCGATAAGTTTGAGAACGCATACGTTGAGCGCAAGGATATGATGTATTCTTACGACGACGGCGATCTTTATCACTTCTCCGACCCCGAGACATGGGAAGAAGTTCTCGTAGGTCACGACCTCGTCGGCGACAGCTTCAAGTTTGTCAAAGAAGAGATGACCTGCAAGCTCGTTTCCTACAAGGGCAACGTCTTCTCCGTCGAGCCCCCTATGTTCGTAGAGCTCGAGGTCACCGATACCGACCCCGGCTTCGCAGGCAACACCGCGACCAATACCCTCAAGCCCGCAACTCTTGAGACCGGTGCCGAGATCAAGGTTCCCCTTTTCATCGAGATCGGTGAAAAGATCAAGATCGATACCCGTACAGGCGAGTATCTCCAGCGCGCATAACATTTTTCGCCGCTTCAAAAGAGCGGCGATTTTTTGAAAGATATGAAACTTATTACTTTTCTCCGCACAAACGCATTTCTCGAGCCCTTCCGCTTCATAGGCAATTCCCTTTTCAGAAGCAGAGCGGCAGACGAGGCGATCGTCCGTTTCTGCCCCGACTCGCTCCCCTACGGGATGAAACATTCAGCCCTCAAAAGGGATATGATGCACGAAAAGAGCGCGAGGTTCTTCACCTTTGAGGAATACTTCCTCTACCGTCTCTACGCGCTTTCAAAGCGTGAGAGAAAGACCTTCGTCTCGGATTACGAGCGCGTACTTCTGTTAAAGAAGCTCAACAGAGAGGAAAACGCCTTCGTCTTCTTCGACAAGAGCGAGACCTACGCACGCTTTTCCGGCTACTACGGCCGTGAGGTGATGAAGATC
>JAGHTD010000301.1 GCA_018065475.1 Candidatus Colimorpha enterica | reverse complement strand
TTTATTTTATTTTTATACTTGCAATAAAAACGGTTCGGTGGTATAATAAAATATAATAATGCTTCAATGCTGAAAGGAGCTCCGTTTTACGGATTTATCTTATGGAAAATAATTATTTTGGTCAGCTTTCCGTCATTGGAATGCCGGGATGTGAAGCGTTCATTGACGAGGTGGACAGCTATCTTCATCAGTGGCGCGGTCAGAGAACAGACGAGGACTTCATCGTCAGACCGGAGTGCAAACGCTTCGGCAACGGCGAAGGTAAGGCGGTCCTCTCGGATTCCCTCCGCGGCAGAGACGTTTACATCATCAGCGACCCTTACAATTACAGCGTAAAATATAAGATGTACGGCCAGGAATACCCCCTCAGCCCCGACGATCACTTTGCAGACCTCAAGAGAGTCATCAACGCGATCGGCGGTAAAGCAAGAAGGATCACCGTCATCATGCCCATGCTCTACGAGAGCAGACAGGACAAGCGTCATGTGCGCGAATCCCTCGACTGCGCGCTCGCCCTTCAGGAGCTTGAAAACATGGGTGTTTCAAACTTCGTCACCTTCGATATCCACAATATCGGCGTGCAGAACGCCGTTCCGCTCGTCGGCTTCGACAACGTTCAGCCCACCTATCAGATGATCAAAGCGCTCATCAACAACGTCCACGACATCCAGCTCGACAAAGAGCATCTTATGGTCATCTCCCCCGACGAGGGCGGTATGACGAGATGTATGTATTATTCCTCCATGCTCTCCCTCGACCTCGGTATGTTCTACAAGAGACGTGACTACACGACGGTCGTAAACGGAAAGAACCCGATCGTCGCTCACGAGTATCTCGGCCGTTCCGTCAAGGGCAAGGACGTCATCATCGTTGACGACATCATCTCCTCCGGTCAGTCGATCATCGACGTTGCCACCTCCCTCCGTGAGAGAGGCGCAAACCGTATCTTCGCTTTCGCCACCTTCGGCCTCTTCTGCGAAGGACTTGAGGCGCTCGACAAGGCGTACGCTTCCGGCGCATTCACAAAGATATTCACCACAAACCTCATCTACCGCTCCGACGAGCTCAAATCCCGCGAGTGGTACGCAGAGGTCGATATGTGCAAATACGTTTCCCTCATCATCGACACTCTCAACAGAGACGAGACGATCAGCCACCTTCTCAAGCCCGCTGAACGCATCAAGGCCCTCCTTGAAAAGGTTCACGGTATGCAGTGACCGTAATGGCTGAGCAGAATAAAAGTGCGGAAATGCTTGAGCTTTTCCGCAAGACGAGCATCAAGGAACTCGAGCAGATGCTCCGTGATGCAAAATCCCGCGAGGAGACCGTCTTTTTCCGCACTCTTATAAACCTCAAACTGCAATCGGCACAAGAACAGATAGTCGGGGAGTTCCTTTTATGAATGCCCCGACTTTCACCGTTATTGCAGGGATCAACGGAGCGGGCAAGACCTCCCTTTACAGGGTCATTTCCGCCGACACGCCTCTCGGTGAAAGGATAAACACCGACGAGATCGCGTTTTCGCTCGGATCGGTCAACGACCCGCTGACTCAGATCAAGGCAAGCAGGATCGCGATAAAGAAGATCGGCGAATACATTGCGTCGAAGACCTCGTTTCATATCGAGACGACGCTTCCCGGTCAGACGGTGGAAAAGTACGTCCGCCGTGCCAAAGAGAACGGTTTCAGGATCGTCCTCTATTTCGTCGGCATCGACGACGTTTCGGTCGCCATAAACCGAGTACACAGAAGGATCGCAAACGGCGGTCACGGTATCGCCGATTCGTATATCCTCAAAAGATACGGGACGCTCAACGACAATCTCCGTATGATCCTCCCCTACTGCGACGACGCCTATCTTTTCGACAACACATTGAAGTTCAGGCAGGTCGCCTATTTCACAGAAAACAAGCTCGCCGACTGCGACTCTTCTTTGCCGCTGTGGTTTATCGAGCTTATGGACACGCAGAACGCCAATGACAGCATTTAGACAGGTAAAAAACTTCATATTCGACCTTGACGGTACGATAGCAGACACTCTCCCCGATCTCACGAGCTCCATGAACAGTATGCTCACGCATTTCGGGCTCGAAAACGTATCGCCCGACAAGGTGAGGGCAAATCTCGGCCGCGGATCGCTGAATGTTATAAGAGCCGTGCTCCCTGCCGAGCGTGCCGCCGACGAGACTTTTCTCAAAGAGGCGCACAGATATTACTACAACGAATACCTGAACAACTATCTCAACGAGACGAAGCCCTATCCCTGCGCTCTCGAGGGGCTCGAACTGATGAAGAAAAAGGGCGCAAAGATCGCCGTCCTTTCAAACAAGGACACGGCTATGGTCAAGGGAATATGCGAAAAGCTGTTCCCCGCCGGGCTTTTTGACGCCGTTTACGGCTTTGACGGAAGATACAGTCACAAGCCCGACCCGTCAAGCTCGCTTGCGATCGCCGCCGAGTTCGGCGCTCCGGCGTGCGAATTCGCCTTCGTCGGCGACTCGGAGGTCGATATGCAGACCGCCGGCAACGCCGGAATGCAGAAGGTGGGAGTAAACTGGGGCTTCCGCAACGTCCCCCTGCTTCTCGATAACGGAGCGATAAAGATATTGTACTCATCAAAAGATTTTGAAGAAATGGTTTTATAAGATGGATTCTATTGTCAAATTCGTTAAAAAATACTGCAAGAGATGGAAACAGCTGCTTTTTGAATCGCTGCTCTTTTCATTTCTTTTTATTTTGTTTGAGTGTTTCTTCCAGATAATGCAGAATATCGAGATCACCTCGACCTTCTGGTATCACATCATATTCATGTTCCCGCTCGGCTTCTTCTTCGCGTCGGTGTGCTGTCTTTTCAAGGGAAAAGTCAACTGCATACTCGCGACGGTGTTCGCTTCCCTGTCGGGAGTATGGCTTCTGACGCAGACCTGCTACCATTCCGTCTTCCAGGTCTATATGGAGTTCAGCAAGATCACCATGGCAGGCGACGTCGCCGGTGCGTTCGGAAACGAAGCGTTCACAGCTATCCTTGAGGCCGGTTGGCAGATACTTGCCGTCGCCCTTATGGTCGTCGCATTTTCGTTCTTCCTTTTCAAATACTTCCGTCCCAAGAGATGCTCGCCGATCCTCAGCGTCGCAGGTATCCTTTTCTCGCTCCTTCTCAACCTCGTCTGCGTCGGCACGCTCGGATTCCACGCAAAGGCACATGAGATCTACTACGAAACGCCGAGAGTCCTCGACAACTGTATCGAGGCGTTCGGCTACAACACCACGCTCCGTCTTGAGCTCAAGGACATGATATTCGGCGTTGACGACAGCGGAAATCACGGTTTCATCATCGACACCGACGATACGCTCGTCCCCATTGATACGCAGGACATCGGCGACGATACGGCGCCCATATCGGGTGACGACACTACGGGCGACGGTCCGATAGTACCCAAA
>JAGHTD010000188.1 GCA_018065475.1 Candidatus Colimorpha enterica | reverse complement strand
GCGGAGAAGTGCAGGCGAACATTATGTCGAAGAACAGGACGATACCGAGCTCGTCGCAGAGATCGAAGAACCAATCGTCGGGATAGTAGCCGCCGCCCCATATTCTTATGGCGTTGAAATGGCTGTCCCTGCACTGCGTGAGGAGGGTGCGCGACCTTTCGGGCGTTATTCGGGAGAAGACGTTGTCCTCGGGGATGTAGTCTGCGCCCATGGCGAAAAATCTGACACCGTTGACCTCGTGGCAGAAGCATTCGCCCCACTTGTCCTTTTCTCTTACGAGCTTCAGCGTGCGGAGACCGATCTTCTTTTCCGAAACGTCGGCGAGGGTATCGCCGTCGTAAAGCTCGGCTCTCAGCGTGTATATCGGCTGTGCGCCGAGGCCGTTCGGCCACCACAGCTCGGGATCATTTATTTCGTTCTCGGCGTTGGGAGTGAGATAAGTCTTTCTGCCGTCAGGGGATGTGAGGATGACCTTTGCCTCTCCGCCGTCGGACAGTACGTTAGGGGTGATGAATACCCGTCCGCCCTCGTGCCTCTGGACGGGGTGGAACTCGGTTATGCGGGATGAATCTTTTTCGAGGAGGGATATTTCTCTCCATATTCCAGCGTCGGGAAGACGGGGACCCCAGTCCCAGCCCATCATACATTCCGCCTTGCGGATGTGGGCAAAGCCCTTCATCGCCATCCACGGGCCGAAGGAAAAACGTTCCTCCTGCTTTGCCTTGATGTAGGGATCGACGGGGCTGAAAACCGCCTTTATCTCGTTTTCGCCGTCGCGGAGCAGTCCCGTGACGTCAATTTCGTAGGTGCGGTGCATATTGTCGGTATCGGCGATCTTTTCGCCGTTGAGATAAAGTGCGCAGAGGGTGTCGAGCCCTTCGCACCTGAGAAGGACGGGACAGCCCTTCTTTTTATAGCCGAACGTCCTTGAAAAAGTGAACTCGTTGTCCATTATTTCGAGGGCCTTCAGCTCGTTGTCGCGGTAAAAAGGATCGTCGATCAGCCCCGCGCCGAGCAGGAATGAATAGACGGAGCCGGGGACGCTGCCTTCGCAGTCATATCCGCCGCCGGTCAGGCGCCATATTCCGCCGAGAGATATTTTATTCATTACGTTTCCTCCGATACGAAGTATTCTTGACTATATTATATCACAAATCCGGGACTTTTTTTCGTTTTTGTGAGCGAATTATTCATTTTGTGAAGAGTTTTTTTGGAAACTGTCAGCGTCAAAATGTCATAATGTCTCAAAATAGTATGAAATGTGTAAAAATGCTTGAAAAAACGCAAGAATAATTG
>JAGHTD010000145.1 GCA_018065475.1 Candidatus Colimorpha enterica | reverse complement strand
TATTCAGAAAATACGACCTTATGAACGAGGCGGTCGAGGAGAACATCCGCGGAATGAGAGTCGTCAAGGGCTTCGCAAGGGAATAATACGAGAAAAAGAAGTTTGAAAAGGCATCCGGAGTTATAAGAAACGATCTCACGACCGCCGAGAGGATAGTCGCTCTCTGCGATCCCCTTATGCAGTTCTGCGTTTACGCAAATCTTATCTTCGTGCTTTCGGTCGGCTCAAAGCTGATCATTTCGACCTCGGGCGCCGCACTCGATATAGGTCATATCTCGGGTATGCTCACCTACGGTATGCAGATCCTTATGCAGCTCATGATGCTGTCGATGATCTACGTCACCCTCACCATGTCGTCAGAGTCCATGCGCCGTATCATCGAGGTCCTCGACGAGAAACCCTCGATCGTCTCTCCCGCAAATGCCGTCACCGAGATCGCCGACGGCTCAGTCGAGTTTGACAACGTATCCTTCAAATACTCCGAAAAAGCCGAGAAAAACGCCCTTGAAGGCGTAAATCTCAGAATAGAAAGCGGAATGACTGTCGGTATCCTCGGGGGCACCGGATCGTCAAAGTCCTCTCTCGTACAGCTCATCCCCCGTCTTTACGACGTCACCGAGGGCTCCGTCAAGGTCGGCGGAGTTGACGTAAGGGAGTACGATATCCACGCGCTCAGAAACGCCGTCGCCATGGTATTGCAGAAGAATCTGCTCTTCTCCGGCACAATCTCCGAAAACCTCAGATGGGGCGATCCGAACGCGACCGACGACGATATCGCCGAGGCGGCAACGCTTGCCCAGGCAAAGGAATTCGTCTCCGATTTCAAGGAAAAATACGATAAGTTCATAGAGCAGGGAGGCACAAACGTCTCCGGCGGGCAGAAACAGCGTCTCTGCATAGCCCGTGCGCTGCTCAAAAAGCCGAAGATACTCATTCTTGACGACAGCACGTCGGCGGTCGATACCCGCACCGATGCGCTTATCCGCGAGGGCTTCAAGCACTATATCCCCGAGACCACGAAGATCATCATAGCACAGCGCGTTTCTTCGGTCATGGAGTCCGATCTCATAATCATCATGGACAACGGCAGGATCGTCGCTACCGGAAAACACGACGATCTCCTTTCCTCCTGCGATATTTACAGAGAGATCTACGAACAGCAGATGGGAGGCGGTAAGAATGAAGAAAACTGACTCAAAGTTCAATATGTCAACGGTGTCAAGGATAGTCAGGTATCTGTTTGAGTTCTATCCGAAGCTCACGGTGATCACCGCCGTCTGCATCGTGTTCTCGTCGATCATCACCTCGATCCCCTCCGTATTCCAGCAGAAGGTGCTTGCGGTCATCGAAAAATACCGTGAAGCGGGGAGCGCAGATTGGGGTGCTGCTTCGCGTGAGATCATGCCGATCATCGCCATCCTTGTGATCCTTTACGTCATTTCCATCATCTCGATCATCGTTTATAAACAGCTTCTCGCCTACATCACGCAGGGTTATCTCTGCAAGATGAGGGAAAAGATGTTCAACGAAATGCAGAACATCCCGATCAGCTACTTCGATCAGCACAAGCATGGCGAGATCATGAGCTACTATACAAACGATATAGACGCTCTCCGCGAGCTCGTCTCGCAGGCATTGCCCACGCTTCTCCGCGCGTCGGTCATCGTCCTCACCGTATTCTTCATAATGATATGGTACAGCGTGTGGATGACCCTCGTCGTCCTCGTCGGCGTCGCGGCTATGATCTTCGTATCGAAGAAGGTCGGCGGCGGCTCGGCAAAGTTCTTCGTAAAACAGCAAAAATCGGTCGCAAAGACCGAGGGCTTCATCCAGGAGATGATGAACGGTCAGAAGGTCGTCAAGGTCTTCTGCCACGAGGAACAGTCGCTTAAGGATTTTGATGCCGTCAACGACGAGCTGTTCGGCAACAGTTACAGAGCAAACGCATACGCAAATATGCTCGGCCCGATAATCATGAACATCGGCAACATCCTCTACGTCATCGGTGCGACCGTGGGAGGGCTCTTCCTCATTTCGGATATTCCCAACCTCGCGCTTTCGGGAATGGCGTTCTCGATCGACATCGTCGTGCCTTTCCTCAATATGACCAAGCAGTTCACCGGCAACGTCAATCAGCTTTCGCAGCAGATAAACGCTATCGTCATGGCTATGGCGGGAGCGCAGAGAATATTTGCGCTTATGGACGAGGAGCCCGAAAAGGATGACGGCTACGTCACCCTCGTCAACGCCGAGATCGACCCCGACGAAACGATAAGAGAGGTAAACGAGCGCACCGGAAAATGGGCGTGGAAGCACCCTCACGGCGACGGAACGGTGACATACACCGAGCTTAAAGGCGACGTGCGTCTGAACGAGGTCGATTTCGAGTACATCCCCGGCAAGCCGGTGCTTCACGATATTTCGATTTACGCGGAGCCGGGACAAAAGGTCGCTTTCGTCGGCGCAACCGGTGCCGGCAAAACGACGATAACCAACCTCATCAACCGCTTCTACGATATCGCCGACGGAAAGATCAGATACGACGGTATCAACATCGGAAAGATCAAGAAGGCGGATCTCCGCCGCTCGCTCGGCATAGTCCTTCAGGACACCAACCTCTTCACCGGCACCGTTATGGACAACATAAGGTACGGCAAGCTCGACGCTACGGAAGAGGAATGTATCGCGGCGGCGAAGCTCGCAGGTGCCGACGATTTCATCACCCGTCTGCCAGAGGGCTACAACACCATGCTTTCAAACAACGGCGCAAACCTCTCGCAGGGGCAGAGACAGCTCATCGCCATCACGAGGGCGGCGGTCGCCGATCCTCCGGTAATGATTCTCGACGAGGCGACTTCCTCGATTGATACGAGAACGGAGGCGATCGTTCAGAGGGGTATGGATATGCTGATGAAGGGCAGGACGGTCTTCGTCATCGCCCACCGCCTTTCGACGGTCATGAACTCCGACGTCATCATGGTCCTCGACCACGGAAGGATCATAGAGCGCGGAAGCCACGAGAAGCTTATAGAGGAAAAAGGTACCTATTACAGCT
>JAGHTD010000098.1 GCA_018065475.1 Candidatus Colimorpha enterica | reverse complement strand
GTCGAACCACGAGGGCACTCTCGTCGATTCGATACAGTCCGCCCCCGGCAAGTACGACGGTATCATTCTCAACGCCGCCGCCTACACGCATTATTCCTACGCCATCCGCGACGCGATCGCCTCCGTGCCTTCCGTCCCGGTGGTCGAGGTGCACATGTCCAACCTCGCAAAGCGCGAAGAGTTCAGACACACGTCGGTGATCTCCGAGGTCTGCCTCGGCACCGTCTCCGGCTTCGGTGCGTTCTCATACCACCTTGCTCTCGCCGCCCTCATCGAGGAGCTGAAGGACGACTGATATGGGAAGATTCATAGTTATCGACGGGCTTGACGGCTCCGGCAAGGAGACGCAGGCAAAACTGCTCATAAACTACCTCGAAGGCAAGGGGCTCAAGACGAGATACCTCTCCTTCCCCTGCTACGAAAGCGAAAGCTCCGTCCCCGTCAGAATGTACCTTTCGGGTGAGCTCGGCAAGCACCCCGGCGACACCAACGCCTACGCCGCGTCAATGTTTTTCGCCTGCGACCGTTTCATCTCCTACAAGACCGACTGGATAAAGGACTGCAACGATCCCGACACCGTCGTTGTCGCAAACAGATACACCACCGCAAACGCCGTCCATCAGCTGTCGAAACTGCCAGAAAGCGAAGCCGACGCCTTCCTTGATTGGCTGTGGGACTTCGAGTTCAAAAAGCTCGGCCTCCCCGAGCCCGACGACGTGCTCTACCTCGAAATGACACCCGATATATCCGAAAAGCTGATCCGCTCCCGCTCGGAGCAGACCGGAAGGACGATCGACATCCACGAGGCGGACAGGGACTTCCTGAAAAACAGTTACAGAGCCGCGCTCTACGCCTCTAACGCTCTCGGCTGGAACAGAATAACCTGCTGCGAAGGCGGAGAACCCCTTTCAATAGAACTTATACATCAGAAGATCATTGCCGCTCTCGGCATATAATGAGGAAATATTATGATAATCGAATTTTTAGCCGACGGATTTGAAGACGTTGAGGCGCTTGCGCCTCTCGACCTCCTGCGCAGAGCGGGAGACGAGGTCATCACCGTCTCTCTCAACGACGAAAACACCGCCACAAGTTCCCATAACGTCACCTATACGACCGACAAGAAGCTCTCCGACCTGAACGATCTCGCCGCACTCCCCGAGATGATTATCCTCCCCGGCGGTATGCCCGGAGCAAAGAACCTCCGTGCCTGCCCGCAGGTCTGCGGTCTCGTCATGAACGTGCTCGGAAACGGCGGTCACATAGCCGCGATCTGCGCCGCTCCCCTCATCCTCGGCGAGCTCGGCTTCCTCAACGGTGTGAAATGCACCTGCTTCCCCGGCTTTGAAAAGAAGCTCACGGGCGGCATCGTAGCCGACACCTCCGACGGAGGAAAAGTCGTCACCGACGGTCAGTTCACCACCGCGTCGGGTATGGGCATGGCGATCAGGTTCGGTATCGAGCTCGTCTCCGTCCTCCACGGCAAAGAAACCGCAGAAAAAATGCAGAAGAGCATAATGAGCTGATATGAAGAAAAATCCGACGCTTACTACGCCTCTGCTCGTCTTCATCATCTTTCTTCTCATGCTTGCCGCAAAGCTCGGTGAGAAAAAGATAATCGCGACGGGCGGAAACGTGTATCTTTCCGCGATCATAGTCCAGGTGCTGATATTCATCATCCCCGCGGCTGTGTTCTGCCGAATAAACGGTATCGACTACCTTGCGCACAGCAACATCAAGCTGTTCCCGCCCTCCGAGTTCGGAGCCGTAGTCGTCACTGCCCTCACCGCGGCGCTCGGCACCACGCTTATCCGCTACGGGCAGATCTATCTGTTCGGCCTCAAATCTCCGACGGGAACGCTCTTCCCCGCCTACCTCGGAGCCAACATCGAGACGGATCAGATGCTCCCCGCCGCAATGGCGTTCGCCCTCATCCCCGCGATCTGTGAGGAGCTCGTTTTCAGAGTTATCACGCTGACCGAATACAACGGCAGCGGCTTAAACGCCGTCTCCGCGTCATTTGCCTCGGTGCTGATGTCCGCAATGCTCCCGATGAGCTTTGAGCTTATTCCCATCTACATTTTCAGCGGGATCTGTTACTGCGCACTCACATACGTCACGAGGTCCGCGCTCACGGCGTTCATCTCGCATATACTTCTTAACGCCTATCTGATCTTCGGTGAGAAATACGTCTTCAACGCGCTCAGCAACCCCGCAAACAAGTTCACTTCTTTGTTCACGATATTGGTCCTCTTCCTCATCAGCGCGGCGTTCATGTTCGCCGAGTTTGAGAGGATAATGAACCTTTCCGCCACAAACGGCACACCCACCCCGTCTTATCTTCTCGTGAAGACGGACGATTCCACCCCCGACGTTTCGGCGTCGGAATATTCCGAAAACATCCGCCGCGGCGGTGTCTCGGACAATTTCCGCAACTGCGTGGAAATATTCTTTTCACCAACGATGCTCCTTTGCATCCTGATTTTCGTCATATCCATGTTCGGACTTTTCTGAACAGACAGATGAGGTAAAAATGGGAAATACGGTAAACAGAAACTCAAGAGGTCAGACCGCAAGAAAAGTCACGGCGTCCTCTTACAGAAACACAAAAAAGAAGAAGTCTTCGCGTCAGACCGGCACGCTCATGTCCAGTCTCGTCAAGGCCCTTATCTTCATAGTTGCCATCGTCGTGGTTTCGGGTTTCATTTCGGTCTTTGCCATAACGAGGGCAAACGACGTCTTCGCTTTCGTAAAGAGCGGAAGCGACGTCACCCTCAACATCACCGGCTCCGAGACCGTCGATGATATAGCAAACCTCCTTGCCGACAAGGGTGTCATCAAATACCCCTCTATCTACAAGCTCTACGTCAAGATCAAAAAGAAGACGACGGTCTATAAGGAAGGCGAATACACCGTCAATCCTTCGATGAACTACGACAAGCTCAACGCTACGCTCGCAAACATCGTGTCGAAGGAGCGTTCCACCGTCGTCGTATATATCCCCGAGGGCTCGACCGTCAAGGACGTAGTCGATCTTCTCGTCAACAAATATCACCTCAGCACCGAGGAGGAACTTTACGACGCGATCGACAACGCCGATTTTGATTTCTGGTTCGTCGAGGCGCTCGGCAAGAAGAAGCCGGAAAGGACCTTCCGTCTTGAGGGCTACCTCTACCCCGACACCTACTATTACTACTCCGACGCGTCGGCAAGCACGATCATTTACAAAATGCTCTCCAACTTCGAGAACAAGCTGAAAACGACCTTCGGAAAGACCTACCGCGAGGATATAGAGCGTCTCTGCACCGAAAGACAGCTTACCTTCGACGAAATAATCACGATCGCCTCGATGGTACAGATGGAGGCAAAATACGACTACGAGTACGGCAGAGTATCCTCCGTATTCCACAACCGTATAAACAACCCCTCCGTCACATACGGTCTGCTCGGCTCCGACGCGACCATCCAGTACATTCTCGAAAAGAGGACGGCGGAGCTGACGCAGGAACAGCTTGAGACCGACAGCCCGTACAACACCCGTCTCTACCGCGGACTTCCTCCCGGGCCGATCTCGAATCCCGACTACCTCGCGATAAACTACGCCTTCTATCCCGACACGACTTCTTACTACTATTTCGTGTCGCAGAAGGACGGAACGTCTCTCTTTGCCTCCACTTACTCACAGCATCTCGAGAACGTGCGTCAGGTCGAGTCCGGAATTATCGTCAATACCGACGACGTTGAAGATTAAATTGTAAAAAAATCAACTTTTTTACAAAAAACTATTGTTTTTATTCGCTTTTTGATGTATAATAATACATTGGAAAATAAATTATTTCTAAGGAGATTTCACTATGTCTGTTAAAGTTGCTATTAACGGCTTCGGCCGTATCGGACGTCTCGCATTCCGCCAGATGTTCGTTGCTGATGGTTACGAAGTCGTTGCCATCAACGATCTTACAAGCCCCAAAATGCTTGCTCACCTTCTCAAATACGATACCGCTCAGGGTTCCTTCTGCGGTAAGGTCGGCGAGAACCTCCACACTGTAGAGGCTACCGAAGACTCCATCATCGTTGACGGTAAGGAAATCAAAATCTACGCTTGCAAGGACGCTAACGACTGCCCCTGGAAGGCACTTGACGTTGACGTCGTCCTCGAGTGCACCGGCTTCTACACCTCCAAGGAGAAGTCCATGGCTCACATCAACGCAGGCGCAAAGAAGGTCGTCATTTCCGCTCCCGCAGGAAACGACCTCAAGACCATCGTTTACAACGTAAACCACAAGACGCTCACCGCTGATGATCAGATCATCTCCGCAGCATCCTGCACCACCAACTGCCTCGCTCCCATGGCTCAGGCGCTCAACAACGCTTACGCTATCCAGAGCGGTATCATGACCACCGTTCACGCTTACACCGGCGACCAGATGATCCTCGACGGTCCTCAGAGAAAGGGTGACCTCCGCCGCTCCAGAGCAGGCGCTCAGAACATCGTCCCCAACTCCACCGGCGCAGCATAGGCGATCGGCCTCGTTATCCCCGAGCTCAACGGCAAGCTCATCGGCTCCGCTCAGCATGTTCCCACCGCTACCGGCTCCACGACCATCCTCGTTGCAGTCGTTAAGGGTCAGGACGTCACCAAGGAGCCCATCAACGCCGCTATGAAGGCAGCTGCAACCGAGTCCTTCGGTTACAACACCGACGAGATCGTTTCCTCTGACGTTATCGGTATGCGTTACGGTTCTCTCTTCGATGCAACTCAGACCATGGTTGCAAAGATCGACGACGACACCTACCAGGTACAGGTAGTTTCTTGGTACGACAACGAGAACTCCTACACCTCTCAGATGGTCCGCACCATCAAGTACTTCGCTGAGATCTGATATAAGATAATCAGTTGTTCATCCGCCGTGAGCCCGAAAAGGTTTTCGGCGGATTTCTTATAGCGCAAGCGCAGACAGGAGCAATAAATGAAACTCTACATCAAACAGAAGGTCTTTTCGTGGGGCGATAAGTTCCGCGTATTCGACGAAAACGAGACAGACAGATATTCCGTCAAGGGCGACGTGTTCACCTTCGGGAAAAAGCTTCACGTTCTCGACCGGTCGGAAAGGGAGCTTGCCTTCATTCACCAAAAGGTCTGGTCATTCCTGCCGAAGTATTATATCAGCAGAAACGGCGCCGACGTCGCCTGCGTCACAAAGGAATTCACCTTCTTCCGTCAGGAATACACCGTCGAGGGCCCCGGTTGGACGGTAAAGGGGGATTTTTTCGATCACGAGTATGAGATCACCTCCTCCGGACGCAGGATAGCGGCTGTCTCAAAACGTTGGTTCACCTGGGGAGACACCTACGAGATCGCCGTTGCCGAAGGCGAAGACGAGATCACGGCCCTCTGCGTCGTGCTGATAATCGACGCCGTATGCGCGCAGAACAGCGCTGCCGCCGCGTCAAACAATACGTGAACAGAAAAAATATGTTTTGCGAGACCCGCAGAACATATTTTTTGTTTTCCGACAGCACCGTCCGCCTCTTTTATTGCCGTATCGGCTGTGCTTTTCACGAGAAAAAAGTTTTTTTGAAAAAAATCACAAAAAAATCTTGACTACCCCCGGGGGGTATGATATACTATACACAGCAAAAATAATAAATCAAAATCAGAAAGGAACTTTTAACTATGAAAAGCAAGAAAAACATAAAAATCATTATCGTCGCTCTGCTTTCAGCCGCAATTTTAACTTCATTTACTGCTTTTGCGGTATCAAATAATCAATCCGCTGATGAAAATGGCTTTTTGCCCGAAAACAATACGGAGACGGGAAACAATGCGGAACCCGTTACCGCAGAAGAAAAGAAGATAATTTTTCCGTTGGAGCTTTCGACCGAATATCTCGACGACGGCAGAATATATTATCTTCATTACACGGAGGACGCTCGCGGGACATATAAGGGAGTGTCACGAAGCTTCAAAAGTCTGCTCGAAGAATATGGCGTAAAGGATGACGATCTTGTTGCGTTCCGCGTAAATATCAGTGATATTGATGACAGAGATGAATATTGGGAGTCGGAACACCTTGCGAATATCAGATCCGCGTTTCTCGGAAACGTGAAAGAAACAGCAAGGGCAAAATACGGATATTTTCAGACAGAAGAATCGGCATTGGATTTTCATAAACTTATGAGACCGAGCTTTGCTCCCGACGGAGAGCAAGTGGCGTCATTAAGCACAAATCCGACGCTCAAGAAAGCGATACTTGAAGAGGCGCTCGAGAACACAAAGGCAGATCCGGATCTCAAGAACGAGTTTGAGTTATACGTGAATGACAGATTTGACAATGAAGCGGTTGAATATTTCAACAGCATTCGCAGAGCATTCATCGAGGCGGGCTTCAAGCCGTTGGTCGAGGATGTCGAAAAAGTCTGTCTTGATATTCAGCATAACTTCGCACTGCTTACATTCTACGGAACGAAAAAGCAGCTGCTCGAATGGGACGCAGGGCTTGTCAAACCCGATTATTATGTACCTCACTATCTGTATGTAAGTATGTGCGGTGATCCGCATATTACGGAAGATAAGCCGTATTATGAGAGTTTGTCGAAGTTTATTGATGAGTTTGCCGTAGAAAAATACAAAAACTGGTAATATAGACGATAAAACAAAAAAGGACGCACAGCGTCCTTTTTTTTTGAAAAACTTTTTTCAAACCCCTTGACAAAAAGCGCAAAATGTGATATCATTTTAATATCATAATAATTCAAGGAGACGTACCATGGAAAACAAAACCATCACAAACAAAAACGGAATGGCGGTGCTGATAATCGAGATACTGCTTCTCATAGCGGCATTCGCCGGGCTTATCTTCTTCGCCATAAGACTTGACACAGCACCGGGCGTCCTCAACATCGTCGGCATTATCATTTCCGGGCTTATTCTCACGGTCGGCTGGCTCCCGCTTCTCGGCCTCAAGGTCATCAAGCCGCAGGAAGCCCTCGTCCTCACCCTTTTCGGCAAATACTACGGCACGCTTGCCACCGACGGCTTCTACTGCGTCAACCCCTTCTGCACGGCTGTGAACCCCGCGGCGGCGACAAAGCTCAATCAGAGCGGCGACGTCAACAGCGAAAAGTCCCCTCTCGCCCTCGCTATCACTCAGAACGGCGTCGGCGTTCAGGCAGAAGCGCTCGTCAGCAAAAAGATCTCCCTCAAAATAATGACCCTCAACAACTC
>JAGHTD010000236.1 GCA_018065475.1 Candidatus Colimorpha enterica | reverse complement strand
TCGGAGAATAATATGAAAACAGTAAAAGCACACGTTTTACCGTTTGTTGCGGCTATGCTTCTGCTATTTTTGTCCTCGTGCGGAGGAAGCGGGATAAAGGTGACGCTCGATCTCGGAAAAGGAGCAAAAGTCCTTTCTTCCAAGTCCGTCAGCGTAAATCCCGGAGAGAGCGCGGTCTTCACTCTTTCAATGGATGAGGGCTACGTTTACATCGGCAACGATGCCGGAGCAGAATACAATCCCTCAACGGGAGCTCTGACTCTCACCAACGTCTTTGAAAGCAAAAAGATCAGTGTTTTCACCGCAAATGAGGCAGACTGCATCCGCATCTCGCTGTATTCCAACCTTCAGAACTGTGAAGTATTCAATTCTGCGGGAAGCGAGTACGTCACAGAGGCACAGGAAGTGACGCTCGGGTGCAAATATTCAAAGAGCCAAAAGTTCCTCGGATGGTCAAAGGGCGGCTTCATAGCCGACGGCGCCGAGGTAGTATCCGAGCTTGAAGATTATTCCTTCAACCTCACCGAAAACATCTCTCTTTACGCCAATTTCAGCGATTGGAGAGCTTACACGATAGTATATCATACAAACGGCGGTAAGGTTTCAGATACCGGAAATGAGACCTACACGGTAAGCGGTCAGCTCAGCGAAATGTATTCGATGCAGCAGACCATGGAGTCAAACGGCGTGTTCGTCCGTGACGGTTACGTTGCCGTAGGATACAGCACCTCTCCCGCCGATTACGAAAGCAAGCAGGACGTAAACCACATCGAGGGCTTCTCCAACATGGGCGGCGTCTGCGAGGCAGGCGACGGCGGCATTCTCAATCTTTACGTTGTATGGGCGAAGGAATCTCCCGCAAGCGATTTCACGGTATCGGGCGGCAGGATCACCGCGTATAAGGGAAGCGACAAAATCGTCGTTATCCCTCAGAAGATAAACGGAAAAGCCATCACGGCTGTCAACTCCAAGGCGTTTAACGGATCGTCGGTCGAGCGTCTCGTTCTTCCGAAGAACGTGGTCGAGGTCGAGGACGAAGCGGTCTTCAACTGTCAGAATCTGAGAGAGGTCGTCTTCTTCGATTCAATGCTCAAGATCGGCGACAAGTCCTTCTCCAAGAGTCTCGGCAAGATGTCGGTATATTGCCTCAACGCTTCTCACCTCCCGAAGCATTCGGGAACGCGAGAGGGCTCGTTCTGTATCAAATACGAGCGTCTCCCCACTCTTAAAGGCAAAAAGGCGGTGTTCGTCGCAGGATCGTCCATGCTTTACGGACTTGATTCCGAAAGGTTCATGAATCAGGTTCCCGGATACGAAGTAGTCAACTACGGAACAAACGGTTCCTGCAACGCGATGGCGTTCCTCGAGGTCATCTCGAAATACACTAACGATGGCGATCTTATCATCCACGCTCCCGAAATGTGGTCGGGCGGTCAGATCGGAAGCAACGCGATGACCTGGGAGATGTTCAGATCAAACGAGCAGTGCTACGATTTCTTCCGCGATCTCGACGCAACGCATTACACCGATATGTTCAATGCTTACTACTGGTTTACGACAGGTTATCCCGCTTATGAGATGACGCCTGCGATAACGCTTGACGAAAAGCCGTATCAGCTTCCCGAAACGGATATGAACAAATACGGCGACATCACCTATGAATACGACAGGACGAGCTACGACGTGCTCGGCCCGTCATCAACGCTCAGCGGTCTCAACATCAAGAAGCAGAATCTCAAGATCGTTTACGACATGATCAAGGCAAAGGGCGGTATTCCTCTTTACAGCTTCTGCACCTTCAACTTTGCGAGAATGAGCATGGCATACGATTCGAGCGGCAATCCCGTTCTCAAAAAGACGGCAATGTCTCCCGAAAACGTAGAGAAGTTCAACAAGAATTGCGAAGATTACAATCAGTACTGCATAGATAATCTCGGAATAGACGTCATATCCGACGTCAAGGACTACATCATGGACAGCAGGTATTTCTCAAACTCCGATTATCACTGCACAACAAAAGGTTCAAGATGCGGAAGGGAAGTCAGGACTGACCTTCTCGCAAGAGATATCAAAGCATATTTGGCAAAATAAAACCAAAAGGAGCATTTTATGAAGCGAAAGATGTTTAGGACAGCGCTTGCAGTCCTGTTTATAATTCTGTCGATCCTTCTCGTTTCCTGCGCAAACAATGCGAAGGATTACAGGGTAAGAGTTATAATCCAGGATAACGAAGGCATCACGGTCAAATCCCCCGCAAAGGTTGACGTAATGCCGGGTACAAGCGCCGAATTTGAAATTGCGATAAATGAGGGCTTTGCCTACGTGGGCAACAACCTCGGTGCGGAATATGACGAGGCAAGCGGAAAGCTCATCCTCAAAAACGTATTCTATCCCTCAACGCTAATGGTCGAAGTAAAGCCAAACGATGATCTCATTCATCTCTCGACCGGCTCAAACTCTGAAAAATGCACCATTTCCGTTGTAAGCGGAAAGGAGTACTTTGCCGTTCCTTCCGACGTTACCGTCAAGGTGGAATATGAAGACGGCGAGACGTTCAGCGGATGGTCTCTCGGCGGTCTTCTTATCGAAGGCGCAAAGCTTCTCGGTACCGAGAAGGAGATCACCGTCCACGTGACCGAGACCTCCACGCTTTACGCAAACTTTGCAAGCGACGGCGGATATTCGATAGTATATCACTTGAACGGCGGCCACGTGGCAGATTCCGAAAAGGATACCTACGTCGTTTACGGTGAATACAACGATCTGTTCGCTATGCAGCAGACGCTTGAATCAAACGGCACCTTCGTCCGTGACGGATACGTTGCGATAGGATACAGTACTACCCCCGCAGAGTACGCCAAGTACAAGTCCGTCAACGATATTCCCGGGTTCAGCAATATGGGCGGTGTGTGCAGCGTTCCCGCTACCAACAAGCTCGACCTTTACGTCGTATGGGCAAAGGAAACACCCGCGGAGAAGTTCACCTTCAAGAACGGGACGATCACCGGTTTTGCAGGCGGTGCCGATTACGTCGTAATTCCCGAGACGATTGAAGGACAGACCGTCAAGAAGATCAAATCGGGCGTATTCACAAACAACCTTGCGATCACGAACGTCGTGATCCCAAGAACGGTCGAGGAAGTGCAGAACGATGCGTTCAAGAACTGTCTGTATCTCCGTGAAGTTGTATTCTTCGATTCGCTTCTCACCGTTTCCGACGCTTCCTTCAACGGCAGTGAAAGAAACCTCAAGACCGTCTGCCTCAACGCGGCACGTCTGCCCAAATATTCCGGTTCTGCCGAAGGTTCCTTCTGTAT
>JAGHTD010000265.1 GCA_018065475.1 Candidatus Colimorpha enterica | reverse complement strand
AGAGATAGGGTGCAAGGACCGAAACGGGGGTGGCGGGCTTGACCGATACTCCGGTCTTTATCCCGTGCCTCTTTATCTCTTCAAGAGTGGCTCTGAGGTCTGCGCACGCCTCGTAGTGAACGGTGATTATCTGCGCTCCCGCCTTGTCGAAGGCGCCTACGTATCTTATCGGCTCCTCGATCATAAGGTGGGTGTCGAACACCGCGCCGGTGTAGTTCCTCAGCGACGAGATCACGCAGGGGCCGAGGGAGATGTTGGGGACGAACATTCCGTCCATGACGTCGAGGTGGAGATATTCCGCTCCCGCCTCATATACTTTTTTAACGTCGCTTCCGGCCTCCGCAAAGTTGCAGGCGAGGAGCGACGGAGCTATAATGATCTTTTTCATTTTGTCACACTTTCTGAATGAGGCAGACCGAATGGGCGGCTATGCCTTCTTTGTTTCCGGTAAATCCGAGGTGTTCCTCGGTGGTTGCTTTTACGCTGACCTGAGAAGCAGATATGCCGAGCGATGCGGCGATCTTTGCCCTCATCCCGTCGATATAAGGCGCAAGCTTCGGTGCCTGTGCTATCACCGTTGCGTCGATGTTCACGATCTCATATCCGTTCTTTTTCAGCGCGTCGGCGGTCCTTTCGGCGAGGATGACGCTTGATATTCCGAGGTAGCTGTCGTCGGTGTCGGGAAAGAGCTTTCCGATGTCGCCGAGGGCGGCGGCACCGAGCAGGGAATCCATGATCGCGTGGAGCAGGACGTCTGCGTCGGAATGGCCGAGAAGCCCGGTCACGTGAGGTATTTTTACTCCTCCGAGGATAAGGTCGCGCCCTTCGGTGAGGCGGTGAACGTCGTATCCGTGTCCTATTCTGAGATCGGTCATTTTTCTCTCCTTTTGAGGATCGCTTCCGCGACGGCGAAGTCGCGCTGATAGGTTATTTTGATGTTTTCGGTACCGGTATCGACGGGGAAGACCTCAAATCCGGCGTGCAGGGCGACCGAAACGTCGTCCGTCGGTTCAAATCCGTCTCCCAGCGCCTGATAAGCCGCCGCGCGGTAAAGCTCGGTCATAAAGACCTGCGGAGTGAATGAGATCCACCCCTCTTTGCGGTCGAGGGGCTTCAGCTTCTTGTCCTCGTACCGGCAGACCGAATCGACCGAAAAGTGACCGCATACCGCGGCACCGTGTTTGCAGGCGGCCCGTCCCGTGGCGGTGATCTCTTCCTCGGTGACGAGACAGCGGCAGGCGTCATGGATATAGACGAACTGCGAGGAATCGCTGATCTTCTTGAATCCGTTTAAGGTTGACTCGAATCTCGTCTTTCCTCCCTCGGTGACGGATGTCACCTTTTTCCAGCCGAATCTGTCGATGTAGCCCTTATAGGTCTCGACGTCGTCGCCGTGGGCGACGATGATTATTTCGTTTATGAATGAGCACCTTTCAAACGTCTCAACGGTGCGGGCAATAACGGGGATGCCGAGAAGAAGGCAGTTCTGCTTTCTTTCACCGTTCTGCGTTGCTCTCGTTCCGCTTCCTCCGGCAAGGATTATGGCGGAATTGTATTTTTTTTCGATAAACTCTGTCTTGTCGAGCAGTTTTCTGATTTTCTCTGTCATATCCGCTTTCCTTTACTTATTACCTCAGTATAATTATATCATTATATGGGCTTTTTGTCAATAAAAAAACCGATGCGTGCATCGGTTTTGAACATATTTTGTTCGGCGGGATCACTGCATGAACTGCTCTGCGTCGGCTTTGTAGATCTCCTGCTTTTCTCCGCCGTCGGGAGTATAGAAGACCGTTATGTCACCCGCGCGGAGGGAAGCGTCGAACGTGTTGACGACCTTGACTTCTTCTTTGCCGCGCTGATTCTGATACACTTCTCCGTAGAAGAAGGTGGAAATATCATATTTTCCGTTCTCGTCTTTGCTGTATTCTATTCTGAAGGTATTCACCACAGAGTCTTCCTGGGGAGTGCCCTTGGCACCTGTGTAGATCATTTCGATGACGCCCTTGTCGGCGGCGTTTTTGCCGAGGGTGATGACGGTGGAGTAAATGCCGACGTCGTCGGATACCACCTGTATCTTTTTGATTATGCCGTCGTCCTCGGGCTTGGGATCTGCGGCCGTGTCGGACGAGGTGGTTTCAGAGGTGCTGTCCGAAGCGGGATCGGTCTTTCCGGCAGTCGTCTGTCCCTGTTCGCTGTCAGAGGGCGTTTTTGCGCATGAAGCGGAAAGAATAAGACAGAGTATGACGGAAATCAGCATAAGAGTTTTCAGAATGTTTCGCGTGTTCATGGGATTCCTCCTGTTTTTTTATTTTTGGCCATTGATAATGGCGGTTTGTTCGGGAAGCGGTTTTACAGCTGTATCCAATATCTCTGCGTGATACCGCCGTCCTCTTCGACTTCGTTTTCAAGCACTCCGCCGTTGCGGATGATGGATTTTGCCGAGCCGACGTTGTTCTTGTCACAGCACATCAGCACACGGTCGATACCGAGCTTACGGCATTCGTCGAGAGCAAGCCCGATCATCGCGGTGGCATAACCTTTGCGCCTTTCGCTCGGTCTTAT
>JAGHTD010000003.1 GCA_018065475.1 Candidatus Colimorpha enterica | reverse complement strand
GAGTTTGTTGTACCGAGATCGATACCGATAATCTTTTCCATAATCAATTTCCTCCTAAATGAAAATCTTTCAGTTTGCGACTTTTACCATCGCGTAACGGAGAACTTTGTCTCCTTTTTTATATCCTTTGAGAAGCACCTCAACGATCTCTCCCTCACCGAGGTTTTCGTCCTCGATATGGAATACCGCGTTGTGGATGTTGGGGTCGAAGGTGTCTCCGGCTTTGCCGAACTCCTCGACTCCGAGCTTCGTCAGAGTTTCGTTGAACTTGTTGAGCGTCATCGTAACGCCCTGCGAGAGCTTGCTTTCATCGGCGTATGCAAGCGCCATTTCAAGCGAATCCTTTATCGGAAGTATCTGACCGAGGACGTCGGATACCGCGTCGGTATAGATCCCGTCCTTTTCCTTCTGCGCTCTCTTGCGGAAGTTGTCGTATTCGGCAAGCATACGGGTGTACTTTTCGTTGATCTCAGCCGCGCCCGCCTTTGCGTCCTCACACTCTTTTTTGAGCTTTTCGAGGGCTTCGTTTGCCGCTTTTGCTTCCTTTTTGTCCTTTTTGGCTTCCTTTTTCGGAGTTTCTTCGGTGCCGGGCATCTCTTCTCCGGCCTGCTCCGTCTTCAGGTTTTCGTTTTCCATTGATCAGTCCTCTTTCTAAAATCCGTCTTCCAACAGCTGTCTTGAAAGCACTTCTTCAAGATTGTCCGCTATACAGTCAACAGTTGATATTACCTTCGAGTAATCCATTCGCCTCGGCCCGAGTACGCCGATCGCACCGATGACCTTGCCGCCACGCTTGATCTTTTTCAGCACGATCGAAGAATCCTTCATCTCCTCCACCGCGCTTTCGGAACCGATGATGACCTGTGCGGCATCCTCTCTGTCAGAAACGTCGTCGATGAGCTTCAGAATGTCTCTCTTGTCCTCAAGCACCGACAAAAGATCCTTGAACTTGTTTACGTCGGAATATTCGGGGTATTCGAGCAGGTGATTGACACCCGACAGCTTCATATCCTCTCTGTCGGATGAAGCGTTCATACTGCATATTGCCTTGATGACGGTGTGCACAAGCTCGTCTTCACCGCCGAGCTCTCTTTCCATATCCATTACGATAGGCATTGAGATCTCGTCGGCGGTAAGTCCCGCGACCTTTTCGTTGAGCAGTGCCTCAAACCGCTGAACGGTATCGGCGCTGACCGGGGTTCCGATCATAAGCTGCTTCGTGTTGACGTTCCCACCCGATATGGCGATAAGCATCAGCGATCCGTCGGCAAGAAGCACGAGGCGGAAGCTGTCAAAAGTTCCCGCTCCGACGCTTGACCTTATCGACAGCGAGGAGTAAATCGTCATTGCCGCGCAGAGCTTTGAAGCCGCGTCGAGCAGCTTGTCTATCTCCGCCATCTTTGCCTTGGCAATCGTGCTCATCCTCGCAAGCTCGGATTCGGTCATGTCGTGCCGCTGCATCAGACTGTCAACGTAGAGCCGGTATCCGCTCTCGGATGGGATCCTGCCTGCCGAAGTGTGCGGCTGTTCGAGATATCCCATTTCCTCAAGCTCTGCCATTTCGTTGCGGATGGTGGCGGAGGAAAGCGTTATTTTATTGTTCTGCGTCAGATATTTCGATCCGACCGGTCCGCCGTCTCTGACGTACGCTTCGACGATCGCCTTGAGGATCATTTTCTTCCGGTCGTTAAGTCCGCTGCTTCTCATATCATTTCCCTCCGTCCTTGATTTTTAGCACTCTTAGCGGTCAAGTGCTAACCACTGTGCATATTATACTGCATCCGAAGGTTTTTGTCAAGTCTTTTGGAAAAATATTTTAAGATTTTTTTATCGGATCGGCAAACTGTGTGCTAAACGGGACACTATGCCGTTCCCTGCTCCGGTCTTCGGATGAATTGAGGAAAAAACCGCCCCGAAAGGAGGAAATACAGATTTGATTTCCCTGTCGGCGCGATTTTTCGGCGTATATATTTGCGTATGAAATACGGGTGGTATCTCTCTAACGGCGTGAATTTCTCGTCGTATTTATTTTCGGAGGAAAACGGATTTGTTTGCCCTACCGGCGAGAATTTCTCGGCGTATTTATTTTCGGAGGAAAACGGATTGGATTGCCCTGTCTGCGTGAATTTCTCGTCGTAAATAAATATGGAAAAGCTTCTGCGTGGCACGAACTGCTCCCTTTGAAACGTATTCCCTCCTTATATCATCCGTCATCATCTGTGCAGATTCTCGCGGAAACCTTATTTC
>JAGHTD010000293.1 GCA_018065475.1 Candidatus Colimorpha enterica | reverse complement strand
CTTGCGAACATACAGTTGTACCAGAAGTTCCTTGCGGAACGCTTAGTACCGAACCAATGCGTCGGGATCAGCCCGTTTTCCTTCTGAACGACGGTAAGCTGATCGGCGAGCACCTTCGCCTTTGCGAGATAAATATCCCCGCACCCGGCCTTGTAAAGCACAAGGAAGCCCCTCAGTATGAAATCCGCCGACGCGTCGATCGGCACGTACCAGAAATACTGTTCAAGCGCGCAGGGCGTATGCCAGTTGGAAGTGTCGTAATCCGATATGTAAGTCGGCGTGTTCTTCTCCCACGGGTACGGCTCGCCCCAAATAACGAACTGATCCTCCGCGAAACGTACGAGCTCCTTCGCTTTTTCGAGATAAACGGGATCATCGCCGTAGTTTTCAACATAGTATTCGGCGAGCGAGATCGGGCCGTAGTGCGTAAGGTTCATATAGTTTGCGGTAGGGCGGGTGTCCTCAAACTGCCCCTCCCAGTTATAGACCGACAGCTGTTTTTCCTCCGCGTATCTGACCGCGTTGTCGGCGAGCGTCTTCCATTTTTCGTTTCCGGTGCGCTTGTAAAGCTCATTCAGGAACGGGACGACGTCCTCGAGAGGAGCAATATAGTTCGGTACGGTCGGCTCTCCCGTTTCGGTCGAACGGACGAGATACCAGCTTCCGTTGGGCTCGACCGTCTTACAGAAGTATTCACCGATCTTCAGCGCCTCGGTGAGGTATTTCCCGTCACCCGTAGCGGCTTCGAGTTTGAGGTACGCGTAACCGACCTCCGCACAGTAGAACATCATCATCGTGCCCACCCTCGCCTCTGCGGCGCGCCAGTTAGGCGTCAGCACACCGTATTTTTCGGGATCGGGGCAGTAGTCGAGCCAATAAGTCTGAGGCAGATCGGCGAGCGGGACGTTCCCTCTCGGTGTGATCCCGATGAGGTAATCCGCCGCATTGACTGCTACCTTCATCGCGTCCCCTGCATCGTCGGGAGAAATGCGCGCGAAGTTGATCATCGCCCTTATCAGCGAGCTTATCATCTTGCTCGGATAGACGTTAAGATCGTATCCGGGATCGGGCGTGCCGTATTCAAGCCAATGGCGGACGTACGGCTCGTTCATCGCAAATCTGTAACCCATAAGCGCGCTTTCGAGATATGAACGGCGTGCCGCCGGTGCAATTCCCGTAAAGGGAGAGGAGCGGAAGAAGGTGCGCGCACCGATCGTAGCGTAATCGCTTCCGTCGGGACTTATTGCAGTCACCGTGAGCTTCACCACCCCGACGGGAATGTCCCTCCATATCGGAGCGAGCGAGGCACAGCAGTCGTCGGTCTCAAACGAATGGACCTTCCCGTCTGCGTCAAGCGCGTCGAATCTGTATCTTTTACAGCATTTTACCGATGTGAAATGAAACGCCGGAGCGTACAAGAACATCGTGGACTCGGCGTTCCAGAAGGGGAAACCTCCCTTAACGCCGTGTTTCACTGCCGTTTTCGGATCGCAGGTTTCCTCGAATGCCTGCTTTGCGTAATCCGTATATGCCATAACCGTCCTCCGTAATCCTTTCAGCCCTGCCTGTTCTTCACAAGCTCGATGGCTTCTTTTCCCGTAATATGCTCGATCTTTATCTTGACGACGACAAGAGCCCTGCGTTCCTTTTCGATCGCCGCGCGGCGGTTTTCTTCGCTGTCGTCGGGATAATACTTCTTTGCGAGTTTTTCTATCGCCGCGTTTATCTCGTCCTCGTCCTCAACGACCTCCGCTCTGCCGAACAGGATCACGCTGCGGAAATACGTCGTGTATTCTTTCGGTACGACGAGATCCTGATCTGTTACGCAGAAAGATACTTTATCGCACGCCGTGATTGCGTCGAGCTTGTGCCCGCTTTTCGCGCAGTGGAAATAGACCGCGCCGCCGTCGTAAACGTAGCTGAGCGGAACGGCGTACGGATAACCTTCGTCTCCGCTTACCGCAAGGACGCCGGAGGTATTTCTTTGCAGAATATCGGCGCACTCCGCCACGGTAAGCTGCTGTCTTTTTCTTCTCATTTCACGAAACATCGTATGTTCTCCGATTTATAACTATATTACAGGTCGATCGGCTCTCTGCCGTCCGAAAAGGTGACGTGAAAGGACTGAAAGAACTGCGGAGCCGCCACGACAGAGACCCCGCTTTTCAGCTTCGTTTCAAGGTATGCCTTCCCTACCGTGCAGTCCCTTTCCTCGCCGTTCACCAACAGTCTGTGCGGGCCGATCGCGTTGTATATTATCACGTCCTCGCCGTCGATTTTTATATAGCGTATTCTTGCACAGGCAAAATCGGCGATCAGAGCCGAAAAAGAAAAAGCGAAGATCAGGGAAGAAACCATCAGCCCGACGTCATAGTCATCAGTATATTCGACGGTGTCGTAGGAGAAAAACGGCGTTACACCGACCGCAGAAACGACCTTACCCTTTTCTTTAAGAACGCTGAAAACTATCAGAGCGGTCAGTGAAAGAACCGCCAGCGCCGTTTCAATGATCCGCCGTATGTTCCTTTTCTTTTTGAGCGAAAGATAGGTGTCCATGCTGTGTGCTCCCTAATATTTTTTCATTGTCATTATATCATAAAATCGAAGGAATGTAAAGATTATATATCGTTTCATCCGCAAGAACTCGTTTTTTCGGCGTCTGCCGAAGGCGCGCGGCTCCTTTTTAATATCATTTTTTCCTTTTTCGCATATTCCTGCGAAAAAGCGATTGATTTTCCGTAAAAAATGTGCTATACTTTTTTGAAAACGTCGGGAACGAGGAACCGTTATGATAAACACAGATTACGACATCGGTGCAATAGAGATCCTTCTTGACAAAAGCTGTATCAGTGAAAGATATTTTCCCCTTATAGCGCATATGGAGCAGATTCTTTCGGGGCTTCGTGCTTTGGGATGCGGAACGAAAAGCGACGCTTCAAAACTGTCCGACGAAGCACTTTCGCATATCGGGCTGGACGGCGCAGAGATCAGACTGTTCCGCAGATTTTTGTCTATGTACGACCCTGATCCGCATAAGTTCAAAGAGATAGAGTCGCTCTGTCACTGTCCGGAGGAACGTGCGGCATATTACGAACTGTAGCATCTGCCCGGCGTCAAAGCCGTCCGGGCGTCATTATACTATCTCGTCGGCCTCCGTTCGCTGAAAGACTTTGCCGACGCCGACGAAAACGGGATAATTGAAAAAGCCGAAAAGGCGATCGCCGACAATCATCTTTCCTGCAT
>JAGHTD010000071.1 GCA_018065475.1 Candidatus Colimorpha enterica | reverse complement strand
GATCGTCGGTCGTCTTGTAGCCGAGGAATACCGCGCGGACGTCGGGGAATGCGTCGTTTGCTCCCGCGTTGAGGTCCTGGTCAAACACTTCGTAACCGTGATCTGTGAGCCATTTCTTTGCGCTTTCCGCGTCCCTGCCGTAGCTGAGATAGACTTCCTTGACGTATTTTACGTCGGAGGAAGCGGCGAACGCCTGAAACGCAAACTGTCCGAGACAAGCCACGCAAAGAATGACCGTCAGCATTTTGATAAATAGTCTTTTCATATTCAAGCCCTTTCTTATCGCTTATTTTCACTAAATATCGTTATTCACAGAAATATTATATTGACTAAGCAGATTATAGCACCTTTTTACGCTTCTTTCAATGCAATCGGAGAAAAAATACGTCAGTTTTTACATTTATTTTACATTTTCAAAACGCTTTCAAAAAAATCGGTGATGAGCTTGCTCATCACCGATTGGGATCATTTCATATATCCGTACCCGACCTCATAAAAGTCAGCCACGATTTTCATATATCGTAATCTTCGACGATGACGGTGTCGAAATACTTTTTCGCCTCTTCGATCTGCTTGTTGCCGCGGGGAGACCAGCCGACCTTGACCGCGCCGAGAACGCCGCATAGATTGAGGAAAAAGCTTCCGTGCCGCGTCCAGTCGTAGGCGATGAAGTCGGGACGGGACATAAAGTCGGCAAAAAGATTGGTGAGGAAGAAACAGCCGACGGTCAGCGATGGCTTTGCCTGCTTTCCGAAATGGTGAGATAGCTGTCCTCTGATGATCTCGGGATAGTTCCTTCTTACATATTTCATATAGAAGGGGTTGAAGGATTCGACGCAGAAAGGACCGGAATATCCCTTAAGAATATCACAGGCGGCTCTGCACACCTCGGTGTTCTTGTCCTCTCCTTTGATCTCGACGATCAGCGGAACCATGCCTCCGGCGATCGACAGCGTTTCTTCAAGAGACGGAACGCCGATCTCCGAAAGCTCAGCGGATGAGGTTTCACTGACCTTTTTATCGACGCCGAAAACCCTTTTCAGCGAATCGTCGTGGGAAATATACGTCTTTCCGTCGGCAGAAAGGCGGACGTCGAACTCAAATCCGTATCCCGCATCGACAGCCGCGGCGAATGCCCCGGCGGTATTCTCCTTTATATCTCCGCCGAAACGCCCGCGGTGAAAGAAGACACCGTGAAAGGGCTTCGCCCTCGATCTTATCCTCGGGCAGACGAAATACAGTATCAGCGCAAGGAGAACTGCAAAAACGATCAGGACGATCATCACATATCTACGTCGAGATGCTCAAGCGCGGATTTTTTCGGCTCGGGATTTGAGTCTCCGTGCTTTACGAAAAGCATCGTGACGAAAGCAAGCCCGACGAATATCGTTGCGTAGGGGAAAAGCGTCGTGAATCTTATATCGAGGAATACACCGCTGAGAATGGGGGTGATGACCTGCGCCGCCATGCTTGCCGTGTAGTAATATCCCGTGTACTTGCCGACGTTGCCGTTCTTTGCAAGCTCAACGACCATGGGATAGGAGTTGACGTTGATTGTCGCCCAGCCGATACCGGCGAGGGAGAACAGAATGTTCATGACAAGCGGAGAATCGCCCGCGCGGAGCAGACTGCAGCAGAAGAACGAAGCGGCGAGAATGATTACGCCCGCGATGATCGTCTTCTTGCGTCCGAACTTCGAGGAAATGATACCGACGGGGATGTAGGATACGATCGCCGCCGCCTGAGCGATGATAAGCGTCGCGTTGTAGTCCATATTGAGCACCGCGCCCGCATAGACCGAATACTTGCTCGATACCGCGTTATAGCCCATATACCACAGAGCCACGGACGCAAGGATGAAGATGAGCGAACGGAGCTCCCCCTTCGAGAGCTTGCCGCCTTTTCCCTTCTCTTCTTCGCCTTCGCTCTCGTCAATTCCGAGCTTTCTGCTCTCCTCCTCCATATCCCTGCACCACTGGGGCTCACGGACTGTAACGAGGAAGACGGCGAGAGAAACGAGCATTATTACGGATACTATCGTGAAGAAGACCGTGTAGCTCATAAGAGCGTTGTCGGCGCTTCCCGTCTTGAATATCATGCCGAGCACGAGGACGATGATACCGCCGAACGCACCCATAAGGTTGATTATCGCATTTGCCTTTGAACGGAGCGGCTTTATCGTCACGTCGGGCATAAGAGCGACCGCGGGAGAACGGAATACTCCCATCGAAATGAGGACGAGGAGAAGGAGGACAATGAAGAATATCATCGTGACGGGCGACTCGACCGTCATAAGCCACGCATAAGCGTTGCGGGCAGGGACGACGTAATTCGTGTAGCCCTCGGTCACAGTCGTCGTAGCTTCGCCGTTTTCGTCGGTTTCGTACATTTTTATGCCGAGAAACTCGTCCTTGGTCATAACGGAGGAAAGCGCCTGCTTTTCGTCGGCGGAGAAGATCTTTTTCACCGCCTCGGCGAAGGACTTGCCGTCCTCCTCGGTTTTCGGAACGCTGATCATGGGATCGGCATCGTAGATCACGGAGAGGGAGCTTTCGTACTTGTCGGGCGTGACGTTTTCAAGCTTTGTGAGCTGTTTTGCGTCGGTGACAGAAAGAAGAATGAACAATACTGCCGCAAGGACGGTGCCTACCGTGATGAACGGCGTTCTCTTGCCCCACTTCGACTTACATTTGTCGCTGAGAGAGCCGAAGATCGGGAGAAGGAAGAGCGCAAGGATGTTGTCAAGTGCCATTATGACGCCCGACCACGTCTGCGAAAGTCCGAACTTGTTTGTCAGGATGAGCGGGATTATGGTATCGTATGCCTGCCAGAACATACAGATGAGGAAAAATGCAAATCCCACGAACAGAGTGCGCTTATAGTTGAGTTTCATATTTTGCCCCTTTCGGTTTCCTTACCGTTTTTCTTGAAAATGAAACGGCAGAGGATGAAGTTTATTATTACGACGAGGACAGACGCCCCGATTTTTACTATGTATTCGTTTATTCCGAGCCAGTCGAAGAAGACGAAGATGATCGCTTCCTGAAGCCCGAGGGTAAGAAGGCGGCCGCCTGCGTATTCGGCAAGCTCACCGAGAACGTTTTTCATTCCCTTTTTCTCGCTTTTGAATACGATCCCTCTGTTGGCAAAGAAGGAGAAGAGCACCGCCGCCGCCCACGCTATGACGTCGGCGATATGGACGAAGACCGTATGCTCGTCGATCAGCCCGCTCCACAGACTGTAAAGCCCGAACGAGACTGCCCAATCGACGAGGGTGGTCAGCACCCCGAATACTATGTAGAGCCAGAACTCTTTTGTTTTTATCAGCTGGAACATCGAATAGACAAAGGTCTTTACCGATATTATACCGTGTTTTACTATTGCTTCAGGTTTCATCGTTCAATTTCACAAGCTCGTCCTTTGAAACGAGCATATTCACTGCGTCAAGGAACTCGGAGGACGAAAGGGATTTCGGCAAGCCGAGCTTTGAACATATTTTTTCTCTTTTTTCACGGCTTCCCGTTCCGCCGGAAAGCCCGAGGTTGTAAAGATCGACGGAGGTGATCTCACGTTCCGTCCTTCCGCTCACGCAGAAATCGGCGAGCACGGCACGGAGAGTCGAAGTATCGATCCCTTCGACACCGAGCAGCCCCTCTGCGGAGCTTTTTGTCTTTCTTTTTTCTTTTCCTTTTATCTGCGGGATATATACGTTGGTTATCTTCTCGGCAGGGATCCTGCCTTTCAGATAATTTCTTATCATCATTCCGGCGTGGTCGCTGTCGGTGAGGATGATTATTCCCTTTTCGTCGGCTATACGCAGGATGTATTCCGCTCTCTCGTCACGTTTGAAAACGCCGAAGCCGTCGGTGACGATGATCTCCGTGTCGATGACCGACGAGAGCTTTATCTTATCGTACTTTCCCTCAACGATGACCGGGCGGTCAAGATGAAGTTTATCCATTTGCGTCCCTCTTCCCGAGCCTGCGGACGGCAATCGCCGACAGCACCGACGCAAGCGCCAGGACCGCGGTTATTATAAGCGACGGCCAGGCCGACCGATGGTTGAAAAGCGACATATACGACGCCTGCGGGAATGTAAGAGCAAGCAGGAACATCTCAATCTTTTCGCTTGAAAAAATATCCGTCGTACCGCCGATAAACAGCGCAAGCTGACTTAAAAAGCAAACGCCGAAAAAGACGGAATGGAAGATCGGGACCGTGATCCTTCTGTGTACCACCCCGAGGGCGAGCGTCGCCGCTACCGAAACGATCGACAGCACGGACAAAAGATGTGACAACCCCGATTCTATCAGAGATTCGTCAAGCTGAAGAAGCATCGTATGATAATATCCGCTGTAAAACACGACGATCAGCGAGGACGATATGATGACGGCGTCAATGAAATAGTCTTTGAAGCCGCGGATTTGCTTATCTGCCATTTTTCTTTATTATCGCCTCTGCGGCAAGTCTTTCTATAATAAGATATTTTTCGGTCGTTCCGCTCTTGATCATAAGGTCGGCGTTTCTGCAAAGGCCGAGAATATCCTCTATGCGTCCGATCTCTATTTTGGAAGCGGAGCCGTAATACAGCTTCGCCTTGTATTCATGCCATTTCAACTCCGAAGCGGCGACGGAAACGGGCATTCCCTTGACCTGATACAGCTTTATCGCGTAAAGGTCGCAGAGGGTGGAGGTGATACCGCTGAGCACGATCTCCTCTTTCTCTTTTCTGACCTCGCAGTCACGGATTATCTCAAACGCCGACGAAGCGTTGCCGCTTAAGATCGCGTTTGCAAGTCCGAAGGAGGTCGTCTCAAACACGTCGGCTGTGAGGCCGGTGACGTCCTTCATTTCAAGTCTTTCCCTGCCGTTCGCCTTGACGTAGGCGGAAAGCTTGTCTATCTCTCCCGCAACGGTGAACATATCGCAGTTGCAGTTCTCCGCTATCTTCATACAGCAGTCGAGGTCGGCGTAAACGCCGTTTTCGCCGAAATGCCTTGACGCCCATTTTGCCACCCTCGCGGGCGTTTCCCTCTTCGCCTCGACGGGCTTCAGTACGCCCGAGAGCTTTGAGATAACGGTTTCGTTCGCCTCGCCGTCAAGAAGATAAAGGACGGTCAGCGTCTCCGGGTAGTTGTCGGCAGTCGAAAGAATGTCGCATAGCTGCTCGAAGGTGTCCTTCTGAGCAAACACGCCCGCCATATCCCGCATTTCAACGAGCTTCTTGTCCGCCATAACCGGCAGGGCTTCGAGGCAGTTTATCAGCATAGACGGGGTGTAGTTGTCGGAGTTGATCTCGTAATGGTTGAAGATGTCGCCTTCCTCTACGGTCGCCTTCTTCACCGCGTCGAAATAATGTCTTTTCAGATAGTCTTCCTCTCCGAAGAGAAGGAAACCGCCGCCGAGATCCGACGGATGCGCGCCGAACTGCGAGATCGGCATCGCCTCGACCTTTTTCGCCTTAGCCATTGCGCACCTCGATGAAAAATCTGTTGCGCTGAATGACGGTCCCGAACTGGAGAAGACTGTAATCGAGGAGGATGGAACCCCTCGTCCCTTTTACGTTGTTATATACCTTGTTGGTCCTTACGGTAAGGTCAAGTCTGCCCTCGGGAAGATAGATCGGCGAAATGCTGTCGGGGCTTTTTTTGTCAAGCACGATGGTGAATGAAAGCATACCGTTCCTTGCAAATGTGACGGTGTCCCTATGCTCGGCGTTGAAGGTGATGACCGCGGTTGAAGCACCGAGCCCGATCTCCTCCGGCTCCGCGTAGGTGATGACCGTGAGGCCGTCTTCCGTCGTCATAACTCCCGACGCAGTATATTCGATGACCTCGGTAGCTTCCTTTTCGATCTCCGCCATTCTGTCGTCGATGCTTTCGCCGTCTTTCAGCAGGGGCGTCAGCTCCGCTATCTCCTGTTCCTCGGCGGCGACGTTGAGCATGGTGCTTTTGATCTTCACTTTTACGGCAGTCCCGCTCATATAATACCTCCGAGAACACACATTTTTTATAGTATATCACATTTTGCCCGTTTAGTCAATCAAAATATCGGTTTTGCTTGACTTTTTATTACCTTTTTGCTATAATTTACCTGATCTTAACAAGGAGATAACCGTAATGAAAGAAAAACAAACGTCGTGGTCGATAGTCTGCACCGATTCCTGCCGTGGTACCGCCAATGCCGCCGGACTTATTAACAAAGAGGCGGGAAAAAGGATGATCAAATACAAGGGGGTCTA
>JAGHTD010000318.1 GCA_018065475.1 Candidatus Colimorpha enterica | reverse complement strand
GCCGTATAGGCAGCTACGGCAACAAGATCACCTCGCTTCTCATCGACGTAACCTGCGACTTCGACATGAGGATAACCGACCCGCTTACCGGGCTTCGGTGCGTGCCGACCGAATATCTGCCGACGATCCTCGAAACAACCGGCGAAAGATACGACTTTGAGACCAATATGATACTTGATTTCAGCCGTAAGGACATCCCGTTCAGCACCTTCAGCTCCGTCGGCGTATATTACGACGACGGCAGACGCTCTCATTTCAAGATAATCAAGGACACCTTCCGCATCCTCGTCGAGATAGCCAAATATTTCGGAAAGCAGTTCAAATACGTCATGTCGTCCCTTTGCTGTTATTCGGGAGAATACATTTTATACAGGATCATCCTCGGATATATCGACTTTGTTCCGGTCGCATACGCAAACGTGCTTTCCCGCGCCTGCGCCTGCACCGCCAATTTCATTATCAACAAGAAGATCGTCTTCAACGCCAAGGGCCATTCCTTCCGGCACGCGATGAAATACGTCATTCTGATGGTCGCGGTCGTCGCGGTCTCTACGATACTGATCGACCTGCCCAACCGACTGCTCACAAGCTCGTCAAACTTCACGGCGAAGTATATAAAGATCCCGGTCGATCTCTGTATGTTCTTCGTCTCCTATTACGCTCAGAAAAAGTGGGTCTTTGCCGAAGATGAAAACGAATCAAACGAATGAAAGAGAGCCGATCGGCAGACTAAACGCATTTCTTTCCGGCTTTTTTGCCTCTCCGGTAGCGTTCGCCCTCCCCGTGATATACTATATCATCACGCTGAGAGAGGGGATCATTGACATCGGGATGGTCATGATGGGCATTCTTTCATGCCTTATCTGCCCCGCGGTGTATATCGTTCTGCTCGTTGTCTGCATCGGAGAACGCACCTACTATACGTCCGGATATTTTCTCGCGTCGCTTCTTATTGTGTTCGGCATCGTCGGGGTGATATTCCCCGATCTCGCCGTTATGTCTGACGTTTTATACAGTTACCGTATTATTTTCCTCATTCTTCTTTTTGAAAACTTCATCTTCCTCGCCGAAGCGCTTTTCACAGAACTTAAAAAATATATCATCGGTTCCGGCAAGCCGGACGGAAGTGACACAACAGACAAATAAGCGGCATTTAATTTGTGCAAAACAACGATTATAACAAATAATGCAAAAACCTTTGCAAAAAACCGCCATTTGTGGTAAAATAAAAAGGTTAATAATCAAGATACGGATAATTTTATGCAGAAAATAGTGATAAACGGCGGGAAACCGCTCATTGGTGAAATAGAAGTCAGCGGAATGAAGAACGCCGCCCTCCCGATCCTGATGGGCTCTCTCCTCACCGAAGATATATGTACGATAGAAAATCTGCCTCAGATCGACGACGTCGCTCTCACCCTCGAAATACTGAGAAGAATGGGCGCAAAGGTCACCGAGATCGACGCAAACACCGTCACGATCGATTCGAGAGAGGCAAAGTGCGGCACGTCGCCCGCAAGTCTCGCCGTAAAGATGAGGGCATCCTACTACCTCGTCGGCGTGGAGCTCGGCAGATACGGTTACACCAAGGTCCACCTTCCCGGCGGATGCGATTTCGGCGCAAGACCGATAGATCAGCATCTGAAGGGCTTTGAGGCGCTCGGCGCCGATATGAACATCGACGACGAATACATCGTCGGTCAGGTCGGCTCCGAAGGGCTCAACGGCGCCAATATCTTCTTCGATATGATCACCGTCGGCGGAACCATGAACGTCATGCTCGCCGCAGTCAAGGCAAACGGAACGACGATCATCGACAACGCGGCAAGAGAACCGCACATCGTTGACCTCGCCAACTTCCTCAACACCTGCGGAGCGAAGATCAGCGGCGCGGGTACCGACACGATAAAGATCAAGGGCGTCAAAAAGCTCCACGGCTGTTCATATACCATCATTCCCGATATGATAGAGGCGGGCACCTATATGCTTGCCGCCGCCGCGACCAAGGGCGATCTTCTCATAAAGAACGTCATCCCAAAGCACCTTGACTCCATTTCCGCAAAGCTTACCGAAATGGGCGCCGAAGTCATCGAAAACGACGAGAGCGTCAGGGTTATCTGTAAAGGCAGACTGAGAGGCGTCAACGTCAAGGCGATGCCTTATCCCGGCTTCCCGACCGATATGCAGCCGCAGATATGCGTTCTTCTTGCCATATCTTCGAGGACGGCGACGCTTATCGACGGCGTATATGAAAACAGATTCAGATACGTCGATCAGCTCATCGCCATGGGAGCTGACATTGAGAGACAGAGCCGCCTGCTCAGAATATGGG
>JAGHTD010000243.1 GCA_018065475.1 Candidatus Colimorpha enterica | reverse complement strand
CGCCTCGGCGGTCAGACCGTATCGTTTCAGTATGTCGCGGGCGAAGGAACCGCCTCCGCTCTTGTTTCTTTCTATCTTGAAGGTACGGCGGTTGCCGTCGTTCTCGTCGATGACGACGTGGAGATAGGGTATTCCCAGATCGTTCAGCCCGTGCTGATGGGTTATATAGAGGCCGAAACGCCCCTCGCCGTGAAGAAGCGACGCGAGCTTTTCGGTGTAATGAACGGCATTTTCCTCGTTTGTCGTAGCGTAGGTCTCGTTGAGAAGGATGAACGAGCCGCCGTCAGACTGCTCGATGATCTTTCTCACACGCTTGTCCTCTTCGACAAATCTTCCGCTGCCGTCAAAACGCTCGTCGCGTGGGAAATGGGTGAATATATTGGTTATCCCGCCTATGCTTGCCCTGCGGCAGGGGAGCGGACACCCGAGGAGATAGAACAGCGTAAGGATACCGACCGCGCGGAGGAAGGTGGTTTTTCCACCTCCGTTTGCTCCCGTGAGGAAGAAGAAGGAATCTCCCTCTTTGAAGTCCGCGTTGTTTGGCACAATATTCTTCTCGTTCTTTTCAAGAAGCGAAATGTCGTAAACCTCGTCGGCAACGATCATTCTTTCGTCGGTTTCCTCCGCAAAGCAGAACGGAACGCCTCCGTCCTTCGCTTTGAGGATCAGATTTTCGGCGCAGATGTAGAACTTAAGCTCGTTTCTGTACCATACTATACCGTTGTCGTATGTGTTTCTGTATTTGTCGTAGAATCCCTTGACCGACCTGAAATATTCTCCGTCGGCAGAGACCGCCTTCTCGATGATATCCGTCGAGATGGGTCTTTCCTTTTCCTTGCTCCCGGCGTTGACCTCTATCCCGAGGAGATGAGCCGAGGAAACGAGCTTTTCAATATACGTCCCGGTATGTTCCGGCGATACCGAAATGCTGTCCGTCCCGACCGAAAGGGTGAAGGTCATCTTTTCGGCAAGCTCCTTCCAGAGACCGTCAAGCTCGGAGATCATTTCGCGGTGCCTGCCGTCCCCGGTCAGCTTTTTGAAGAAGGATGAGAAAAGCGCGCTCTGTCTGTCGCCGAAATCACATTCCGTTGCCTTGTTCTCAAAGTCGGAGACGCATTTCATAAGATATATGAAGACTACGCTCTTTTCAATCTCGGATTTGAGCTCCGAATACCTTTCGTCCGCCTCGGCGAGAAGCTCCGACGTGTCGTACAGCTCCTTGATCCGCGCAAAATTGCCCGCGTCCGAAAGCGAGGTGAAGAGGCCCTGTCTTGCCTCTCTGTTCTCTCTGTCGCAGGGAAAGCGGACGTCGCCGATTATCCCGCTGTCGAAGAAATGTATGAGCTGAAGATCCTCGAAAACCGAAAGAGGTATCTGCTTTTTTTCAGGTCTTTTGCAGTAAAGTAAACTCGGATATACCATTTCAGATTCCTTTGCCGTTTTTATTTTCCCATGAATGTTTGTTTTTCAGTTCGCCGTATATGGCGACGTAGCTGTCGTGACGCGACCTCGGTATTTTTCCCTCTTCAAGTGCGGCAACGACGGCACAGCCCTCCTCGCAGAGATGAGTGCATTTCGTATATCTGCACCTGCCGATGTATTCTCCGAACTCCGGGAAGTTGTTTGGCAGTACCTCTTTGTCAAGGAAGTCAAAACGAATGAAGTCGAGAAGGCTGAAGCCGGGAGTGTCGGCTATGAAACCGCCCTTTCCGTCGCAAAAAAGCGTATCAAGCGGGAAAAGCTCGACCTTTCGCGTCGTGTTCTTTCCCCTTTCGATCTTGCGGCTGAGTTCTCCCGTTTCAAGCTCGAGATTCGGGAAAAGGCGCGTCATCAGCGTGGTCTTGCCGACACCCGACGCTCCCGCAAAGCAGGTCACGCCGTCGCGGCAGGAGGTTTTTACGTATTCGCGCACGCAGTCCACGCTCCCGATCCCGTTGCCGAGAACGAAAACGTCGTAACCGACCGCACGGTATATGGAGGCGATCTCCTCCGCTTTTTCGGGGGAAACGTCGGCCTTTGTAACGATGATGACCGGCTTTATTCCGAGGTGCTCCGCTATGCAGGTCAGCTTGTCGGTGTTGAGAAGCACCGGCTCGGGACGCGCGGCGGCAAAAGTCACGAACATCGTTCCAACATTTGAAACGTGAGGGCGGATGAGGATGTTTCGCCTCTCATCTATCGTCTCGATACGGTTCCCGTCCTCACAGCTGACCGTCACGTCGTCACCGACGCAGGGTGACGTGCTTGCGTGCCGGAAAGAGCCCTTCGCCGGGCAGGAGAGATATTCCCCGTCGGAGGTATAAACCGTATATATTCCCCCGACACCGAGGATGATTTTTCCTTTTTTAACCATTCTTTTCTCCAAATGCGGCGATGATCTCTTTGTCTCCTATCCCGTAGTCGGAATAGATACTGTCCGTCACCTCGTTGCAGACGAAAGGATTGCCTATCGCAAGAGTACGGTAATCAAAGCGTGTAATATATTTTCTCAGTTCCGAGCCCGCCGAGCCGCCCTCTATCCCCTCTTCGAGGAAAAGGACTTCGGCATCGTCGCCTATCAGCGCGGAAAGTATCTCCGCCGTTTTTCCGTACGGGGTGAGCTTTTCAAGCAAAATTATACCGCAGCTTTCAAGCTTCTTTTCCGCCTTCATCGCTTCGCCCGCGATCCTGCCGTAGGTGATTATCACCCTTTTTTTCGTCTTTATATCGCAGTCGGTGCGGATGAAGTCCGAAACGTAGGTGAAGGCACAATCGATCTCCGGCATATCGCATCCGTTCGGGTATCTCACCGCGCAGGGATGATCGGTGTCTGCCGTCTCCTTCAATATCCTTTTAAGCGACGAGAAGGTCGAGGGAGTATAGATATCGAATCCCGGGACGGAGGAAAGGAATGACACGTCAAAAACACCGTGGTGCGTCGCTCCGTCGGCGGAGTTAAGCCCCGCCCTGTCAACGAGTATTCTGACGGGAAGATCCTGCAAAGCAATATCGTGAATGAGGTTGTCGTAGCCCCTCTGCAAAAACGAGCTGTAAACCGCAAAATACGGCTTCATCCCGTCGGCGGCAAGTCCCGCCGAAAACGTGAGGGCGTGTTCCTCGGCTATACCGACGTCAAAAAATCTGTCCTTATGTTCCTCGGCAAAGCGGCTTAATCCCGTCCCGTCCTTCATGGCGGCGGTGACGGCGCATATTTTTTCATCGCCGTCGGCAAGGCGTGACAGATATTCTCCCGCCTCGGCGGAGAAATTGCGTTCCTTTCCGCTGTTGGCGCATTTTGGCGAAACACCGTGATATTTGTCGGGGTATTCCTCGGCGGGCGCGTAGCCCTTGCCCTTTTTAGTCTTGACGTGTACTATGCAGGCCTTGCCGTAGTTCTTCGCCTCGGCAAGAATACGCTCCGTCCTTATGACGTCGTTGCCGCCCACCGGCCCGAGATAGTACAGACCGAGATTTTCAAAGTAATTCGACTTATACAGTTTGTTCTTTATTGACTTTTTTATCTTTCTTACGGCTCTGAACAGCGGTTTTCCGATAAAGGGGATCGACGAGATGACGTTTCTCGTGCTGTTTTTCGCCTTATAATAGCCCTTTGATGACCTGATTTCGGCGATGAGGTCGGCAAAGCGTCCCGTGTTCTTCGAGATCGACATCTCGTTCTCGTTGAGGATTATGACGACCGGAAGAGCCGTATCGAGGTTGTTGAGCGCCTCGTGTATCATACCGCCGGAGAACGCGCCGTCACCCACAACGGCGACGGAAAAGCATTTCTTCCCGCTTATCCTGTCCGCCTCGGCAAAGCCGATCGCGGCAGAAAGCGACGTGCTGCTGTGGCCCGCGCCGAAGCAGTCGTATTCGCTCTCCGAACGCTTAGTGAAGCCAGAAAGACCGCCTCTCTGTCTGATCGTCGAAAACGCCTCTTTCCTTCCCGTCAGTATCTTGTGCGTATAGCACTGATGCCCGACGTCGAAGATGAGGTGATCGGAAGGAAGGTCAAATACCCTGTGGATTGCCACCGTGAGCTCGACCACGCCGAGATTCGAGGCAAGATGCCCGCCGTTCTCGGTGATCCCGCCGATGATGTACTCGCGTATATCGCGGCAGAGACCCTCGAGGTCGCCTTCCGCAAACGCCTTCACGTCCTCGGTACTATTCACTTTTGAAAGGTATTTCAGTTCTTCCATATCTTTTATCT
>JAGHTD010000169.1 GCA_018065475.1 Candidatus Colimorpha enterica | reverse complement strand
GTATTATAGATTATTATGGCTATTTGTCGCCGTGAGGAGGAAAAGGGATGATAATACTCGGCATCGACCCGGGGCTTGCCATTGTCGGCTACGGCGTCGTCGATTACACGCGCGGGCGTTTCACCACCCTTGCCTACGGAGCGATAACCACCCCCGCCCACACGAAGGTGGAGGACAGACTGGCGACGATCTTCGAGAAGATGACGGGCCTCCTTGCGGTCTATCACCCGCAGGACATGGCGATAGAGGAGCTTTTCTTCAACACCAACATCACGACGGGTATCCCGGTCGCCGAAGCGAGAGGCGTCTGCCTCCTCGCCGCGAAGCAGGCGGGAGTGAACATCTGCGAATACACCCCCCTTCAGGTCAAGCAGTCGATAGTCGGCTACGGACGGGCGGAGAAAAAGGAGGTCATGATGATGACGCAGACGATCCTCGGCCTCGAAAAAATGCCGAAGCTCGACGATACCGCCGACGCGCTCGCCATCGCCGTCTGCCACGGCCACACGGGCTGCTCGAAGCTCCGCGATTTCTACAACAACTGACGGGAGAAATATATGAAATACGGTTTTTACGGAGCGTCGGACGTCGGAAACGTTCACGCCGGAGGTCGGATATACGAGGGTATCGACACGCCCGCCGACCTCTACGAAGTTCTGAACGGGCTGTGGTGCGCCGAAACCTGCGCGCCGAGACTGCGGAGCGGCTGGAATAAAGACAATCCCACCCTCGGTCAATGCTCGATAACGGCGTTCCTTGCGCAGGATATCTTCGGCGGCGAGGTCTTCGCCCTGCCGACGGACAACGGCGGCGTCCACTGCTACAACCGTGTCGGGGACGTGATCTTCGATCTGACGAGCGAGCAGTTCGGCGAAAAGGCGAAAAAGCTCGTTTACGACTGCTCGGAGATCCAGACGAGGGATATGCCTCACCATTTCGGCAAGCGGGAGAAAAAAGAGAGATACGAATATCTGAAAGGTCTTCTCGAAAAGAAGATGAAAGGATAAGATATGTTTTACTACATCCGCGGGGAGCTTGCGCTCCTCGATTCACAGACGGCGGTGATCGACGTTAGCGGCGTCGGCTACAAACTGCTGATAAGCGGCACCACCTGCGGCGCACTTGCGGGGAAGCAGGGAAAAGAGGTCAAGCTCTTCACCCACCTTGCGATAAGGGAGGACGCGTGGGACCTCTACGGCTTTGCGACTAACGAGGAGCTGACCGCCTTCCGTATGCTCATCTCGGTCTCGGGAATAGGGGCAAAGAGCGCGGTGGCGATCCTCTCGCTCTACACGCCCGAAAAGCTCTGCCTCGCCATAGTGAACGGCGACTCGAAGGCGATCGCCCGCGCACCGGGTATCGGAGCCAAGACGGCGGCAAGGATAGTGCTTGAACTGAAAGACAAGATAGCGAAGGAGCTTACCCCCGCCGACGGAGAGGATATTTCCGACGCTCCGACGCCCTCGGGAGACAGTTACGGCGAGGCGCTCAACGCCCTGCTCGTGCTCGGCTACACCCGTTCGGAGGCGGCGTCCGCCCTCCGCGGCGCACCCGCCGGCGATGTCGAATCCCTCATCAAATACGCCCTTTCAAAGTCGAATATACTGAAATAACAGAGAATCATGGCAATATACGAAGATAACGAATACGAAATAGATTACGAATCCCGCATAGTCTCCACCGATTACAGCAAGGCGGAGGACGGGAACACCGAGCCGGGACTGCGTCCCAAGACGCTCGACGACTACATCGGTCAGGACAAGGTCAAAGAAAATCTCCGCATTTACATCGAGGCGGCGAAGCAGAGGGGAGAGGTGCTCGACCACGTTCTTCTCTACGGCCCTCCCGGCCTCGGAAAGACAACACTCGCGGGCATTATCGCCAACGAGCTGGGCGTCAATATCAGGGTGACCTCCGGCCCGGCGATAGAGAAGGGCGGCGACCTCGTCGCGCTCCTCACCAACCTCGGCGAGAACGATATCCTTTTCATAGACGAGATTCACCGTCTCCCCAAGACGATAGAGGAGATACTTTATCCGGCGATGGAGGACTACACGGTCGATCTCATCATCGGAAAAGGCCCTGCGGCACGCTCGATCCCGCTGTCGCTCAACAAGTTCACCCTCGTCGGCGCGACCACGAGAGCGGGGCAGATAGCGACACCGCTCCGCGACCGTTTCGGCGTGGTGCTGAAGCTCGATCTCTACACGCCGGAGGAGCTTGCGACGAGCGTCAAGCGCTCGGCGGAGATACTCAATATCCCGATCGACGAGTACGGCGCAAAGGAGATCGCCTCCCGTTCGAGAGGCACGCCCCGTATCGCAAACCGCCTGCTCAAACGCGTCCGCGACTTCGCGGAGGTCAAGGGCAAGGGGACGATCGACAGGGAGATCGCCGATTACGCGCTGAGCAAGCTGGAGATAGACAAGCTCGGGCTTGACGCCGTTGACAGAAGGATGCTTGAAGTTATAATCAAATATTACGGCGGCGGCCCCGTCGGACTTGAAACGCTTGCAGCTACTGTCGGCGAGGAATCGGTCACCATCGAGGACGTTTACGAGCCGTATCTGATGCAGATCGGGTTTCTCTCCCGCACACCGAGGGGAAGATCGGTCACAAAGCTCGCTTACGAGCATCTCGGAATACCTTTCGTCCAGTCCGCCTCGGAGCAGGTCGGGATCTTTACGGAAGAGTGAGGGTAAGGAGCCTTCGGCTTTCGGCAGGCGAACTGCATCCGCCCGCTTGAAAATGAACGATTTTCGATAACAATATGGCTGCGGGTAAATGTTGTTTTCATCGTAGGGGAGCGGCTTGCTGCTCCCGCTCAATGAAATCCGCAATAATTATCCGGCTGCGTAGCAGCGTATCTGCCATGCGATACGACACAGACGGTTAGAAAATGTTTCAATTAGAAAGTAAAAAGCTACGGTTCCGTCCAGCTCCCTCCGGGAGGGGGCTCCGCGGAGCGGTGGAGGAGCCCGCGGTATAATGAAGTTAGTATCGGAATAATTAGAAACGATACTAAATCGTTAGTTTTTCTCTCATAGGTGAAGATTTACAAACAATAAAGCTATCGCCGGGCTCCTTCCGACACGGCAGAGCCGTGCCACCTTCCTCCCGGAGGAAGGTGGACTGTCTGTGCTCGCTCCAAAGTAGTGCGTACCCAGAGGGAGCCGGATAAACGGTGAAGTTTAAACCCTCTATATTTTGTTATCAATAATCGTCAGTCATCAGGCGGGAGCACCAAGGCGCTCCCCTACGAGCTAACTGTTTAGATATGCTTCAAATAGAATGAAAACCTCACCGTTCGTCCATCCTCCTCGGGAGGAAGGTTGACAGTGTCTGCTTCCCAAACTGTTTACATCATTCGGAAAAGAGTCACGGAAACGGCATTTCGTGACAGTCAATACGTCTTTGCGCGAAGCTTTTGAAGGTTCTTGCCGAGTTTCCGCAGGAAACTCTTGCTTCATTCCAAGAAGCGTGCAAGTGATTAAATCAAGGAGAAAAAATTATGTGGTCGGCTGAAAACTGGAAGGATTACGAGCTTCTTGACTGTTCCGACGGTCAGCGGCTCGAAAGGTGGGGAAAATACATCCTCATCCGTCCCGATCCGCAGGTAATATGGAAAAATTGCAAAAAACACCCCCTCTGGAGAAAGGCGGACGGCATTTACACCCGTTCCTCGACCGGCGGAGGCAAATGGAACGACGGCAACCGTCTCCCCGAGGAATGGGACATCAGCTATTCCGACCTCACCTTCTCGCTCAAACCCATGGGTTTCAAGCATACGGGACTTTTCCCGGAGCAGGCGGTCAACTGGGAGTGGTTCGGCGACCTCATAAGGAACGCCGGACGGCCGATAAGAGTGCTCAACCTCTTCGCCTACACCGGCGGTGCTACCGTCGCGGCGGCAAAGGCGGGCGCGTCGGTCTGTCACGTTGACGCCTCAAAGGGAATGGTGCAGAGGGCGAGGGAGAACGCCGAAAAGAGCGGTCTTTCCGACGCCCCGATCAGATACATCGTTGACGACTGTTTCAAGTTCTGCGAGAGAGAAAAGCGCAGAGGGAACAGATACGACGGAATAATCATGGACCCGCCCTCCTACGGGAGAGGCCCCAACGGCGAAAAATGGACGCTTGAGGACAACATCGACAGCTTCGTCGGGCTTACCGCGGAGCTCCTCAGCGACGAGCCGCTTTTCTTCCTCCTCAACTCCTACACGACGGGGCTTTCCGCCTCGACGATGGGCTACGTAGTGAAGAAGAACATCCCCGCCCGTCTCGGAGGCAGGGTAATATCCGACGAAATAGGTCTGCCGGTATCGGCGAGCGGCGGGGTGCTTCCCTGCGGCGCGTCGGCAAGGTGGATCTCCGACTGAAAGACAAAGAGAAAATGGCAGATTTCATCACGCTGAAAGACCTTTGGTTCTCCTACGATCCGGAGAACGTGAAGGACAGGGAAAATTACATATTGAAGGGCATCTCGCTCGGTATCGAAGAGGGCTCCTTCGTCTGCGTTCTCGGGCATAACGGGAGCGGCAAATCGACGCTTGCGAAGATAATGAACCTCGTCTGCACCCCGACCTCCGGAAGCGTCACGGTGGACGGCAGGACGATAACCGAAGAGCCCGACGAGGACACGGTATTCGAGATCAGAGGCAAGGTCGGGATGGTATTCCAGAACCCCGACAACCAGCTCGTCACGACGATAGTCGAGGACGACGTCGCCTTCGGGCCGGAAAACCTCGGCGTTCCTTCGGAGGAGATAAGAAAGCGCGTTGACGCGGCTCTCGCCACCGTCGGGATGACCGAATACGCCAAGCACAGCACAAGTATGCTCTCGGGCGGTCAGAAGCAGAGAGTGGCGATCGCCGGCGTGCTCGCCATGCAGCCGAGGTGCATAATTTTCGACGAAAGCACCGCAATGCTCGACCCGCAGGGGCGGAGAGCGGTCATGGATACGATAGAGAAGCTCCACAGCGAGAAGGGGATGACGATCATCCACATCACGCACAACATGGACGAGGCGGTCAACGCCGACAGGGTGATAGTCGTCAACGACGGCCGTATCTTCCTCGACGGCACTCCGTCCGAGGTCTTCTCGCAGGAAAAGAAGCTCCGCGAGGCGGGGCTGGGCGTTCTTCAGGTCACAGAGCTTTTCGGAATGCTCACAAGGGAGCTCGGAATGAAACTGCCGGGCGGCATCACAGATAATCGAAAAGGAGCCGAGATACTCAGTTCGGCGCTGAAAAATGGGAAAAATTGAGATAAAGAACGTGACTTACACCTACAGCAAGGACACGCCTTTCGAGAAGGCGGCGCTGAAGGACGTGAGCGCGGTGTTTGAAGACAACAGAATAACCGGCCTCATCGGGCATACGGGCTGCGGAAAATCCACTCTCGTACAGCTTTTCAACGGTCTGCTCGTCCCCGACTGCGGGGAGGTGCTGATCGACGGTGTGAACGTGAGCGCAAAGGGCACCGACAAGAGGGCGCTCCGCTTCCGCGTCGGGCTTGTGTTCCAGTACCCGGAATATCAGCTCTTTGAGGAGACCGTCGCGGCGGACATCGCCTTCGGCCCGAAGAATATGGGGCTTGACGACGGGGAGATAAAGAGGCGCACTCTTGAAGCGCTGAAGTTCGTCGGTCTGCCTCCGACCATACTTTCCGAATCCCCCTTCGACCTCTCGGGAGGTCAGAAAAGGAGGGTGGCCATCGCCGGCGTCCTCGCCATGGAGCCGGAGGTCCTCGTCCTTGACGAGCCCGCGGCAGGGCTTGACCCCGCCGGCAGGGACAGCATTTTCGGCGGTATCAGAGAATACCAGAAAGAGACGGGGCGCAGCGTCATCATCGTCTCCCACAGTATGGAGGATATGGCGGAATACACCGACGACATCGTTGTCATGCAGGAAGGCAGGGTGAAGGCGAGCGGACGGACGAAGGATATCTTCCGTCAGAGAGAAATGCTCGAAGAAGCCGGGCTTTCCGTCCCGGGTATCACCCTCTTCATGACGGAGCTTAAAAGGAAAGGTGGCGGGATCGACGTCGGCGTTTTCACCGTCTCCGACGCTTTTGAGGAGATAAAGAAATACGTCGAGGGGGTGAAGAAGCAATGCTGAGAGACATCACCCTCGGGCAGTATTTCCCCGGCGATTCGGTCATCCACCGTATGGATCCCGCCGTCAAGATACTCGCCTCGGTCGTATATATGGTGGCAGTCTTCCTTTGCAGGAATATATGGTCCTTCGCCTTCATTCTCGCCGCGTCGGTGTTTAGCACGGCGGTGTCGAAGATCCCTTTCAGGGCGGTGCTGAAAAGCATGAAGCCCCTCGTCATAATCCTGCTTATAACCACCTTCATCAACGTCTTTTTCTACGAGGGCGAGACGGTGCTCGTTTCGTGGCATTTCATACACATCACCCTCGAAGGCATTTTGAACGCCCTGCTTATAGCGGTGCGTATAATCTGCCTGCTGATCGGCACGTCGGTCATCCTGACCTACACGACCTCGCCGATCGACATCACCGACGGCATAGAGCGTCTCCTCAAACCGCTCGCAATGCTCGGCGTTGACGTGCATATCTTCGCCATGATGATGGCGATCGCCCTGCGCTTCATCCCCACCCTCATCGAGGAGACCGACAGGATAATCTCGGCGCAGAAGGCAAGGGGAGCCGATTTCGACTCCGGCAACCTCGTTTCACGCGCAAAGGCGCTCATCCCGGTGCTTATCCCGCTCTTTGCGGCGGCGCTCCGCCACGCTCTCGACCTTGCGACGGCTATGGAATGCCGCTGCTACCACGGCGGAGAGGGAAGGACGAAGATGAACGAGAGAAAGCCGAAGGCAGGAGACTTCGTCCTGCTCGGCGCTTTCGTGATCATCGGCGCCTGCGTCATAATCATCAACAAGTACGCTCCCGGCTTCAATACGGGAAGCGTTACGGGTGCCTGACAATGGCATATTGCTATAAAACGACGCTCAGCTATCGCGGAGGGAACTTCTGCGGCTGGCAGACACAGCCGGAAAAACGCACCGTCCAGGGCGTAATGACAGAGGCGGCGGAAAAGGTGCTCGGAGACGGGACGACCGTCACGGGCTGTTCCCGCACCGACAGCGGAGTGCACGCAAAGGGCTTCGTCGCGCTGATAAAGGCGGAAAAGGAGATAGAGCCGTCACAGCTCGTGAGGGCGCTGAACGCCAACCTGCCCGACGACGTCGCCGTCACGTCCTGCGAAACGGCAGAGGAGGACTTCCACCCCCGCTACTCGGTGAAGGCGAAGACCTACGAGTACGTCATCTACGACGGGGAGAGGGAAGACCCGTTCGAGAACGGGCTTTCCTGCCGTTACCGTCACCGTATAGACGAGAAAAAGCTGAACGAAGAAGCGGCTTACGTCATAGGAAGGCAGGACTTCCGCGCGTTCATGGCGGCGGGCTCGAAGGTGACGGACACCGTCCGTACCGTCTATGAGTGCGGAGTCAGACGCGAGGGCGACAGAGTGTATATAAGGATAACGGGCGACGGCTTCCTCTACAATATGGTGAGGATAATCGCCGGGACGCTCGTGATGATATGGGAGAAGGGGCTTCCTTCCTCCGAAATGGCGGAGATAATCTCCTCCTGCGACCGCTCGCGGGCGGGGATGACCTTCCCTCCCGAAGGGCTTTACCTTATGAAGGTGACCTACTGACGGGCGAAAAACGATTGACGAAAGGAGAAAACCGATGGCGGAAAAGCAAAAACCGCAGCTATTCGATACCGGCACCTTCGAGTCGCTTGAGATCGAAGGCGATATAGAGAGAAGCACCGACACGACCGAGACGGGCGTGGGCAACCTCCGCGATCCGGAGGGCTCGGGCGCAAAGCCGAAGCTCGCCGGCACTACCGTGTCGGGGGACGGTAAGCAGGTCTTCTTCGGCGACAACGCCAAAGAGGAGATGGACAAACGCCTCGGGCTTTCAAAAGAGGCGAAAACCAAGACCAAACGCCCCAAAAAGCAGAAAAAAGGCCGTGAAACGGGCGAAAGTCTCGGAAAATACGGCGCTGTCGTCTCCGAAAACGGAGAAAAGAAGAAAAAAGAACAGACCGTAAAGGTCGAAAAGATAAAGTTCGGCGAAGGGGACGGTCTGTTCCCCGAAAACAAATATTTCAAGGCGATGGGCAGAAAGTACGCCCGTCTGAAAATTATCACTATGATCCTCGCGGCGGTGATAGGCCTCGGGATGTTCGTCGGGCTTTCAAAGCCGTCGGTCAACGGCGCAAACGGTCTGACGCTCGAGGGCTTCAAATACCTGTTGAAGGACCTCGACTTCTCAAACTTCTCCTCCTCCGAGATAGACAAAATGGTCTATACGGGAGGCGTGGGAGCGACCTTCGGGATCTACCGCGGCGACCTCGTCGTCGTCAACGGCGGCGTCACCACCCTCTGCAAGGCGACGGGCGCAATCTCCTTCTCGTCGGAGAACGACTATTATTCCCCCCGTCTGCTCGTCAGCGACAAGTATTTCCTCGTTTACGACGTCGGGAAGACCTCCTACGGCTTCTCCGTCTATAACAGCTTCACCGACCTCATCAGCAGGACGCTCGATTACCCGATCCTCACGGCGGCGATAAGCGACAGCGGAGCGTTTGCGATCGTCTCCGCCGACGAGAATTACCGTTCGGTCGTTTACGTCTATGACGGCGCGCTCAACGAGGTGATGCAGGTCAAAAAGGAAAAATACGTCCTCTCCGTCGATCTCAGCGACGACGGAAAGACGCTCCTCGTCGCCTCGGTCATCGACAGCGACGGCGACAGCGTCACCGAAATATCGGTGATAGACGTCGAAAAGTGCGTCGAAAAGCAGAACATCGAGGTCGCCGCCTCGGTGCCAATGCAGGTCAGACACATGTCGGGCGGCAAGATTGCCGTCGTATATACCGACAGGATCACGATCTATGACAGCGACGGAGTAAAGCTGAGCGACATCCAGCCGTCCTCCACCACCCTTGCTTACGGCCACGTCGGAAACGACTTCATCGTCACGGTGTGCAACAAGGAGGTCATAGGAGACGACAAGCTCATCAGCTTCTACGACGGGCTCGGACGTCCGGCGTTCACGGTCGAGGAATCGGGAGAATATATGGAGGCAAAGTCGCTCGGCGACCACCTCTACCTTCTCTTCCGTGACCACGCGGTCAGAATAAACGCAAAGACCGGGGACGTCAAATCACAAAAGGTTAAAACGGGAGCGATAGCCATCGTTATCGACAGCCAGGGCGGAGCATTCGCCTGCTATTCGGATAACGCACAGGCGCTTCGCTTCGATTAACATATAAAACACTTCTTATCTTAACAGGAGAAAAAAACCATGCAAATGTTACCTATTTGGCCCTTCATTATAGATGCGGTCCTTGCGATCATTTTCATCGTCACCCTCGTCGTAAACGGCAAAAAGGGCTTCATCCGCGCGGTCGGCGGCTTCCTCTCCCTTGTTATCGCTCTCGGCGCGGGCTACTTCCTCAGCGGCCCGGTCGGCGACTTCCTCAACGAGAAGGTCGTAGGCGACAAGGTCGAGGCGTTCGTCTCCGAGCGTGTCAACAACGCGACGGGAATAACGGCGGTCGAGCAGCTCAAGGAACCCCTTGAAAAGCTTCTGAAGAGCTTTGACATCGACTTCGACGAAATGCTCTTGAAGAGCGTGGAAAAGACGGCTGACGGCGTTTCCGCAACGATAGCCGACAAGCTCGCCGACATCATCTCAAAGGCGCTCGCCTTCATCATCGTCTTCATCGTCGTATATATTCTCGCCCTTATCATCGTCTCTCTGCTCGACAAGCTGTTCAAACTCAAATATCTCGAACGGCTCAACACTCTCTTCGGTGTCCTCATCGGCATCGTGAAGGGTGCGGCGTACGTGATCCTTCTTTGCTGCCTCCTCTGCGTTGCTCTTCCGATCTTCGGACACGAAGACATCGTTGCCGCTTCCAAGGTCCTCACCTTCGTCGGCGGTTTCCTCGGCAAATAATCTTATCTCAACAGGGGCCGCAGAATGCTCCCGCGGTCCCTCTCTCATGAAAGGACAGCCATGACGGCTGTATCAACGGTACTGTAAATGCAACTTCCGCTTTGTTCAAAGTGTAAAGAAAGAGTTGCCGTTTTCTTCATCAACAGGGTGGAGAACGGCGTAACGAAATCGCTCGGCTTCTGCCGCAAGTGCGCGCTTGAGCTGAACGACCCAAAGATCAACGAAATACTCGGTAAGATCAAGCTCCCGGAGGAGGCAGAGGAAGCCCTCGACATCCCCGTGAGCGAACTTGAAAATATGGATATATCGGACGGTGACGCCGCCGAAGAGGACGGGGAAGACGGGGACGGTCAGAAGACCTCCGACGGAAAGACGCCCTTTTTCGACCTGAACAAGATCATCGGCCCGTTTGCAAATATACTCGGAGGCATGACGCCTCCCTCCCCCGCTCCCGCCGACGGGGCAAGGAACGAAAACGCGGGCGGCGAGCCGAAGAAGACCGAGCCGCACAACCGCAAAAAGAAGTTCCTCACCCTCTACTGCACCGACCTCACCGACAAGGCGAAGAAGGGCGAGACCGACGAGGTCATCGGCAGGGACAGAGAGCTTGAAAGAGTCATGCAGATCCTCTGCCGCAGGCAGAAGAACAACCCCTGCTTGATAGGCGAGCCGGGCGTCGGAAAGACGGCGGTCGCCGAGGCGCTCGCCCTCCGCATTTCAAGGGGAGAGGTCCCCGCGAAGCTGAAAGGGAAGGAAGTCCACCTTCTCGATATGACGGCTCTCGTCGCCGGAACGCAGTTCAGAGGACAGTTCGAGAAGAGGATGAAGGACCTCATCGAGGAGGTCAAACGCTTGGGAAACATCATTCTCGTCATCGACGAGGTGCATACGATCGCATCGGCAGGCGACTCCGAGGGCTCGATGAACGCCGCAAACATAATGAAGCCCGCCCTTTCGAGGGGCGAGATACAGGTCATCGGCGCGACCACCCTCAAAGAATACAGACAGTATATAGAGAAAGACGCGGCGCTTGAAAGAAGATTTCAGCCGGTCATGATCGACGAGCCGTCGCTCGACGAGACGGTGAAGATCCTCGAAGGCATAGCGAAGTACTACGAGGATTTTCACGGCGTAAAGAGCGGGAAGGATATCCTCCGCCGCGCCGCCGTAATGTCCGAAAGGTACATCACCGACAGGTTCCTGCCCGACAAGGCGATCGACCTGCTCGACGAGGCGCTCTCCCGCGTTTCGATGAAGTCGCCGTCGATCGACGCTCTCCGCAAGGCAGAGGGCGAATATCAGGACACGGCGAAGAAGGTCGAGGAGCTGAAAGCGGTCACCGAGCCGGAGGACAGCGAAAAATACTTCCGTGACCTCGCAGAGGCGCAGTCGGATCTTTTGCGCCTCGGAGACGAAGTCGAAAAGGCAAGGACAGAGGCGGAAAAGGTCGTGCTCACCGAGCGTGATCTCGCCGAAGTCATCGAGATATGGACGGGGATCCCCGCCTCCAACATCACCGAGGGGGATTTCCTCAAAGTACAGCGCCTCGACGAGACGCTGAAAGGGCGCATAGTCGGTCAGGACGAGGCGATAGAGGCCGTCGTCCGCGCCGTCAAGCGTTCCCGCGCGGGTATAAGCCCCAAGAAGAAGCCCGTTTCGTTCATCTTTGCGGGTCCGACGGGCGTAGGTAAGACCGAGCTCGTAAAGGTGCTCGCCTCCGCTCTCTTCGACTCGCCCGAAACGCTCATCCGCCTCGATATGTCGGAGTTTATGGAGAAGTTCTCGGTCTCGAGGATCATCGGAGCGCCTCCCGGATACGTCGGTTACGACGAGGCGGGACAGCTGACGGAGAAGATACGCCGCAAGCCCTACTCGGTCGTCCTTTTCGACGAGATAGAGAAGGCGCACCCCGACGTAATGAACATCCTTCTTCAGATCCTCGACGACGGCAGAGTCACCGACGCGCAGGGCAGGACGGTCAATTTCGAGAACACCGTCATCGTTATGACGACTAACGCCGGCTCCGAAAAGACGGCTTCTTCTCTCGGCTTCGGCGCAACCACCCACGAGGGCGACAGGGAAAAGACCGAAAAGGCGCTTTCCTCCTTCCTCCGCCCCGAGTTCCTCAACAGAGTTGACGAGGTCATCGTCTTCAACCGCCTCGGCAAAGAGAGCTTCGTCGGCATAGCGGACATTATGCTCGGCGAGCTGAAAGCGTCGCTCGAAGAGAAGGGCGTCAAGCTCTTCTGGACGGACGAGGTCAGGGACGCCGTTGCGGAAAAGTCCTTCAGCGACACCATGGGCGCAAGAAATATGCGCAGGTATATAAGCAGAAATATCGAGGATAAGATAGCGGACATCCTCTTCTCCGAGCCCGGCGTCTCCGGCGTTAACGTCACGCTGAGTGACGGAGAATATAAGTTCGACTTCCTTTCCTGAAATGAAAGGAGAGTTTCCTGCGGAAAAGAGTTTCCTGCGGAAAAGAGTTTCCTGCGGAAACTCCGCAAGCACTTCTGACCGCTTCGCGCAAAGACGGAATGAAGAGGAAAACGAAATATTTATCCGTAGGGGACGGCCTTGGTCCTCCCGCCTAGCCTCCCCTTGCACAGGGGAGGCGAAATCTAACCCGTAGGACGGGGACTTGCTCCCGCCGAGAAAAAACAAACGAATATACGGTACTCTATTTAGAATAAATCAATAATCGTCAGTCATCAGACGGGAGCACCAAGGCGCTCCCCTACGAGCTAACGGTTTAGATTTGCTCCAAACAGAAGAAAAAACGTCGGTTCCGTCCACCTCCATCCGGGCAGTCGGCACGCCGCGTTCCACCCCCTTATACATCCCTTTGCTTTGAAGTTCTTTTGCTCTTTCTTTCAAGAAAGAGCAAAAATCCCAACCCCCTAAAAATCCACAAAACGGAGACAGATCATGACCGGAAACTGGTACTCAAAACAATCGAATATCATCCTCGCTGAACTGAAAACGAGTGCCCAGTCGGGTCTCAGCGACAGTGAAGTAAGGATAAGAAGGGCGCGTGACGGCGAGAACAACATTTACGCCAAGACACGTCAGCCGCTCGGCCACTATCTCAGCCACCTTCTCACCGACTACACGTCGGTAATAATGATCCTCACCCTGCTTCTCGCGGCGGTATTCAAGGAGAAGAACTACATCTTCACTATGCTGGCGATCATGCTCGCATACTACGCCATCGTCATTTTCTCCTACGTCCGTTCCGAGTACATCCTTTCGAGCGTCGCGGAGCAGTCGCTCCCGACCGCCAAGGTGCTCCGTAACGGCAAGCTCTATATCGTCAGACAGAAGGAGCTCGTCAGAGGCGACGTCATCCTGCTTTCGACGGGCGACATCGTCCCCTGCGACTGCCGTCTCATCGAGACCGACGGACTTGAGATACTCGAGACGGGTATCACGGGAGCGTCGAGCGCGGTGCGCAAGGACGCAATGTTCATCGACTACCACGACAACGTCCCGCTGACCGAGCAGAAGAACATGGCGTTCGCCGCCTCTATCGTGACGAAGGGCACCGGACGCGCGATCTGCTGTGAAACGGGCGATGAAACGGTCGTCTGCCGCCTCAGCAAGAACAAGGCGGTCGAGAGAGGCGAGCAGGCGGAGCTTTTTGAATCCGTCAACGCCTTCTGCAAAAAGTGGACGATAGCGATGACGCTCGGCGTCTTCGTCATCACCGAGCTTGACATAGCGGTCTCAAAAGGAGGGGAAGGCATTTTCGGGCCCTTCCTGCTCGGACTTTCGGCGGCTGTCGCCTCGATGTCGGAGTTCTACACCGCCTTCGCCTACATCTCCCTCGCCTGCGGTATCTATTCCGCCGTAAACCGCAAGGGAAAGGTCAACAAGGGCGCGATCATCCGTTCCCCCTCGGAGATCGAAAAGCTGAAGGATCTCACCTGCCTTATCGTCCCGAAGGAGGGCGCGTTCCTCGTCAACGAGCCGGACCTCGGCTACGTGTGGGCAAACGACGACCTCTTTGCGAAGGGTGAGCACGGCTACAACCGCAACGCCGCCCGAGTACTGCGTTACGCCCTGCTTTCGACGGGGCTTTACGGCGCGGAACGCCTGCTGTCGAGAAATCAGAACAAAAACAACATCAACACCCCAGAGGAGGAGATAATCATCACCGCCGCCGAGGATCTCGGCGAGTACAATGCCTCCCTCGAAACGAAATACGTCCTTCTCCAGCACCTCTCGAAGGGTTCTAACTCGGAGTTTGACACGACGCTCGTCGCCTACGAGAACTCCTACATCGTCGCTCTCCGCGGCGACTACAACAAGGTGCTCCCCCTCTGCACGACCTACTCCGAGAACTCCCGTATCTACGAGATGACGCAGGATAAGCTCACCGAGCTTTACAGTCTTGCCGAGAGGATGTCGAGAGAATCCTACCGCGTTATGGCGGTATGCTCCAACACCACGATTTACAACAACCTCACCCGTCTCGGTGCGATCCAGAGCGATCTCACCCTCGAAGGGCTTATTCTGATAAAGGAGAACATCCTCCCCGAGGCGGCAAGGAACATCGCAAGGTGCAAGTCGGCGGGAATCAAGGTCATGATGCTCTGCGACGAGGACAACGAGATGAACTACGGCGTCGCAACCTCCCTCGGCATAGCGAAGAACCGCAAGCAGGTCATCACCGGACAGCGTTTCGCCGCCGAAAAGGAAGGCATCCTCAGGGCGGGAGCGTCCGGATTCACCGTCTTTGCGGGGCTCACCCTCAGTCAGAAGAGGACGCTCGTCAAGTATCTGCAGGACGACGGCGAAAAGGTCGGCTTCCTCTGCTCCGAGCTTGACGATATAATCCTGCTCCGTGACGCCGACATCGGCTTCACCCGCCGTGTGACGATCTCCGACCGCGCTTCGGGAGCAATAGAGCTGTCGAAGGAACCGATCAACGCCCGCTCGTCGCTTCAGACGAGAGAGGCGGGGTGCGAAGCGCTGAAATTCGTCGCCGACGTAGTCATTTCCTCCCCCGACGTTGACGGGACTGGCGGCTTCAACGCCGTCACCGACGCCCTGCTCGGCGCGAGGGCGGTATATCACAATATGTCGAGAATGGTGAGGTATATGATCACCTCGCAGACGGCGAAGCTCCTGCTCGTCCTGTTCTCGATCTTCACTCCCTACGCAGTAACGACGCCTCCGCAGGTGCTTTTCTGCGGTCTCGTCATCGACTTCTTTGCCCTCATCGTCATAGCCCTCGAAAAACCCTCGAAAAAGATGCTCGAGGACAAGATAGAGATCGAAAAGCTGAAAAACCCGCTTGTCGGCAACCCATTCTCGATCCTCGTCGGCTTCCTGTGGGCGGCGCTCACGGCGGGCGTGCTGGTGCTTATGAAGGAATACCAGGTCGTCGCCTCGGCTGACCTCTCCTCCTGTTTCTTCATTATATTTATAGTGTCACAGCTTCTCGTCGTCGGCGAATACAAGCACGAAAAGGGTATCCTCGGCGGAACGCTGCGCCTTAACGGTGCGCACGCCCTGCTGATACTCACCTGCGCGGTGATGATATTCCTTATGCTCTATTTCCCCGCCTTCGGTGTCCTCTTCGGCGTGAAGAAGATCCCCTATGCGGCAATAGCCGGTATCGTTATGGTGCCCTTCCTCATCTTCGCCTTCTGCGAGCTTTTCAGAGGTATCGAGAACAGAAGGGCAAGAAACAGCGGAAATGAGTGAGAGCCAAGGGCGAAAGAGCTTTCGCAGGGGAGGGGCTATCGGCTTCGCCGAGTGATGTGTCCCGCAAGCGGGACGTGATGTGTGCCTTCGGCACGTGATGTGCGCTGACGCACGTGGAACGGTAGGGGAGGTCAGCTACGCGCTTCGCGCTCCACGAGCTTCGCTTCGCTCGGCTTGCTCCTCCCGCTTTATACGGTGAGGCACAAACTATGAATGAGGCATTCGCTTGTCAACCTCCATCCGGGAGGGAGGGGGACCACGAAGTGGTGGAAGGAGCCCGGCGAGCACTCTATTTGACGGTAATCTTCACCGATGAAAGAGAAACTAACGGTTTAGTATCGTTTCTATTTATTCAAATACTAACTTCATTATATCGCGGGCTCCTTCAGTCTCGCATTCGCTCGACAGCTCCCTCCCGGAGGGAGCTGGACACGTGAATCCCTCACCGTGGAGTGAACACATCTCCCGGAGGGAGCTGGACACGTGAATCCCTCACCGTGGAGTGAATTCATCTCCCGGAGGGAGCCGGTCAGTTGGTGCTTGCTTTAAGTTAGTGCACATCCCTCCCTCCCGGATAAAAACCAAAGAAAGGCACGAAAAATGAAATCAGAAAAAATGCGTGAGCTCACCGACAGCGAGATGGAAGCGGTCGTCGGCGGCCTTGACACATCCGCATACGAGCCGAAGAAGGCAACCGCTTTCACACAGGCAAAAATCGTTCTCAACAATCCGAACGGCGACGTCATTTTGCCCGCCGGGCAGGATCAGGGGCAGACCACGAGATTTCTGACCCGTGCTGTCAACGGGGCTGCCGCGGAAGACGATTCTTCCCGACTGTAAAAAAGCAAAAACGGGACTGACGGGTGCCGTGTGTTCTTAATGACGGTTTTCAAAACACACGCCGCACAGCGTGGTGAGTAATTGTGCACTTGTAAATAAAAACAGGCTGACAAACGAAATGTCAACCTGTTTTTCTGTTCGGCAGGTATAATAAGTGAAATATTTGCCTTACGGCAAATGTGAAATAATTTGCTGACGCAAATTGTGAAATATTGCTTCGTTTCACTTCGTAATGTGAAATGAAATAAATCCCTTACGGGATTTGTGAAAAACGCAAGCGTGTGAAATACGCCTTTGGCGTGTGAAATGCGCAGGCGCGTGAAAGCGGGATTTACTTCATTTCACATTGCGAAGTGAAACGAAGCAATATTTCACAAT
>JAGHTD010000220.1 GCA_018065475.1 Candidatus Colimorpha enterica | reverse complement strand
GCGTTTTGATATTATTGAATGGATTTTTTCTGTCAAAGCCGCATATATCTATATGCCTGAGCTCGTAGCCCTCACGCGGGACAAGCCGGTTTTCCATACCTCTCGGAGTGCCTACGAAGACGATCTCCGATCCCGGCTCGTTGCGTTCTATTATCTTTGCTATGGCTATCGCGGGGTTGATGTGACCGCCGGTGCCGCCGCCCGTCATCAGAACTCTCATGTGTCGCTCCTCGGTCTGACTTCACGGTAGGTGTATTTTGAAATTATCAGCAAAATGCCCATTTCTCCGAGCTGCATAAGAAGCGCCGTTCCGCCGTAGCTGAAGAACGGGAGCGAAATACCCGTGTTGGGTATCGTGTTGGTGACGACCGCGATGTTGAGCGCCGTCTGTACGGTCAGCTTGAACGTAATACCGAACGCAAGAAGCGAGGAATAGGTGTCGGGAGCCCTCATCGCCGTGCGGTAGCCCCTCCACATAAGGAGAATAAACAGCACGATCACGAGCGTCGCACCCGCAAATCCGAGCTCCTCGCATACTATCGAGAAGACGAAGTCGTTCTGCGGCTGTGAAACGAAGAGATATTTCTGCTTACTGTTGCCGAGACCGACACCGAACAAACCGCCCGATCCGATCGCATACAATCCCTGAAGCGTCTGCCAGATCGTACCAGTCGGATCCTGCTTTTCGGGGAAAAGCCACATGTCTATTCGGTTGAGGGCGTAACCGCCCTTGAAAAGGATGAATACGAAGAGAAGGAAGACCGCCGCTCCCATACCGATAAGGAGCACCTTACGGTCGGAGCCCGCGACGAACATCAGCGAAATACCGATAAGTCCCATAATGATGACGCAGGAGTAATGCGACTCGAGGAATACGAGTCCGATCGGGATACCGATGATGACGCCGGGGAGAATGATACCGCTTCTGAATGACTTTGCCTTGTTCTCGTAGTCGATGATGTCGTCCTGACGCTGCGAAACGTAGAGAGCCATCATCATTACTATTGCGAGCTTACCGATCTCCGAGGGCTGAATCGTAAAGCTGGTTCCGGGGACGTTGATCCATCTCTGCGCGTCACCCTTCGCAAGTCCGACGGCAAGCACGAGCACGAGCAATATGATACTGACGACGTAAACGGGAAGCGTGAACTTCTTATACAGCGTATAGTCGTTGAACCATCTGAAGAAGACCATCGCAAGCATGACGACTATTCCGACAATGGCGAAAATGAACTGCTTTCTTATGTAGTAAAGACTGTCTCCGTAGGCGGTGTTTGCGTATGCGTAGCTCGCCGAGAAGTCCATGATAAGCCCGAGCATCGTCAGAATTATGATCGTGACGAGCATTATCATATCGGGAGAGCCCTTTACCCTTATTATGTCTGTTGATTTTATGAAGCTGCCGGAAGGCACGGTCACCTTCGGCGGCTCGCTCTTTACTACCGATTCAAGAGGGTTGCTGACAAAGGCATCGTTTCCGATTCTGCCTCTTTTTTTTCTGTTTTTGATAGCACGTCTCGCTTCTCTTCCCGCCTGGGCGGTGGAAGGAGAACGTTTTTTATCGCTTCCGAACATCTGCAATCTCCGAATCCGAGCTTACTAATACTGTCAAAAGGAAATGAAAATCATCCCTTTTGTGTCAAAAATCAGTGCTATGACGGCAAAAATGAGCGTCATGACCGTAAATACCGTGAATATCTTTCTTTCGCTCCACCCGCATTTTTCGAAATGATGGTGGATAGGCGCCATTTTGAAAAGGCGTTTTCCGTGTGTCAGCTTGAAATATCCGACCTGGAGGATATCCGAGATGGATTCGAGGACGTACATGAAGCCGACAAAAAGGATGATGAGTGGCTTTTGGTTCACTATCGCGATACCGACGACGAGAGCGCCGAGGAAAAGCGAGCCCGTATCACCCATGAAGACCCTTGCGGGGTTGAAGTTATATACGAGGAAGCCGAGCGTCGCTCCGAGAAGGATGAAGCCGGCAATTCCAGCGTCCGCGTGACGGCAGATCAAACCGCACGCGATAAAGTACAGTGCGACCGCCGCCGTCTCACCCGAGGCGAGCCCGTCGATGCCGTCGGCGAGATTCACCGAATTGACGATTCCCGTGATGAGAATGACCATTATCACATACCACAGGAAGCCGCCGTTCAGCAGTACCTTATCGGTGAACGGGATCACGAGAACGGGGTGATAATAACATACGAAGCGGAGGACGAGAAGATAGATCACCGTCAGCACGAGCTGAAGGAGATATTTCTGCCAAGCAGTCAGCCCTTCGTTTGCCTTTTTCATCAGCTTCGCCCTGTCGTCGATGATGCCGATGACACCGTTGAGGATCGCAAAGACGACCGTCGCGGCAAGGGTGAGGTTGACGGTGCGGCTCACTGCGAAGCAGAGGACGGCGTACAGAATATAAACGACCGAAAAGGAGATGATGAAGGACAGTCCTCCCATAGTGGGAGTGCCCTCCTTCGACATATGCCATCTCGGCCCTATGTCAAGGATCTTCTGACCCATTTTCTTGCTCTTGAGAAACGGGATCAGCTTTTTCAGTATCAGCACCGTTATCGTGAAGCAAAGCAGTGCGGCAATTATGCCTATAAGAAAATATACTGAAACGTTCATTTTGTTTCCCCTCCGGACAGCACCCTGTCCGCAACTCTGCCGAGACGGATGCCGTGGCTTGCCTTGAATATCACGCAGTCACCGCTTTTCAGGTTTTCAAGCAGGTAATCGGAGAGCGCGTCGGGGTCTTCAATATCCCTGAATACTGCGACGTTTTCCTTCTTCATACCGCATTTTACCGCCTCGTCGGCGATGTAGGCGGCGTCGTCACCGAATGTGGCGAGCAGACCGCATCCGCCCGCAATATACCTGCCGACGCTTCTGTGAAGCTCCTCGGCGTGTTCGCCTTCTTCAAGCACCGAGCCGAAAACGCATACCGCGCGCCCGCCGCAGTTCTCGGCAAGACGGACGGCAACGTCGTAGGACGTCCTCATCGACTCCGGGGATGCGTTGTAATAGTCGAGGATGAAGCATCCGCCGTCCTTACGGACGATCTTCTGTCTCATTCCCACCGGCTCGTAGGACGATATGCCCTCTTTTATCTTTTCGTGATCAATTCCGCAGAGGTCACCGACCGCGTAGGCGAAAAGCGAGTCGAGGACGAGCTGTTCTCCGAAAGCGGGGAGAAGGATGTCCTTCGTCTCTCCGCCCTTTCCTTTTACGTCGAAGAGCATACCCTCGGGGGTGAAGCGGATATTTTCGACGTAATAATCGGCGTTCTTGTTTTCAAGAGCGCAGTAAACGGCGCCTTCGACTCCGCTGAGAAGCGGCTCGTCGCCGTTAAGGATCAGCTTTCCGCCTTCTCTTACGTTGGCGGCGATCTCCATCTTTGCGTCCCTTATGTTCTCTCTCGAACCGAGGAACTCGATGTGAGCCGTGCCGATGTTGGTAATGACGCCGACTGTCGGAGAAAGGATCTTCGAGAGCATATCTATGTCTCCCTTTACTCCCATTCCGAGCTCGTAAACGCCTGCTTCGATGTCGGGGGCGAAGCTGAGAAGCGAGATCGGTAGTCCGAGCTCGTTGTTGAAGTTGCCTTCCGTGCCGTAAGTCACGTACTTCGCCGCAAGCACCGAGCGTATGAGCGTCCTCGTCGTCGTCTTGCCGACCGAACCGGTGACCCCCACGAAGGGACAGCCGAAGAGACTGCGGTACGCCTTTGCGACCGCTCCGAGCGCCTTGACGGTGTTTTCGACCTTTACGACGAAGCCGTCGCCCGGAAGCTCCCCTTCGGGGACCTTCTCGCAGATTATTCCGCCCGCGCCCTTTTCAAGCGACTGACGGATGGAGTTGTGCCCGTCGGTGTTCTCTCCCGCTATGGCGGCAAAGATATTGCCTTTTTCGACTTTTCTTGAATCTATTGCAATGCCGTGCGCCGCCCCTCCGTCGCGGATGATCTCTCCTCCGCAGGACGAGGCGACGAAAGCGGCCGTCAGAATATCTTTTTTCATCTTTTTATGCCGTAGTCTCGAAGTTGGCGGTGATGGTGATGACCATTCCCTTGGTTGCCATGGTTCCCGGCTCAAGAGACTGGCTGATAACATCCGCCTCGGTCGAGGAAGAGGTGTTCGTCGCTCCGTCAACGAGGACGTTGAGCCCGAGGTCCTTCAGCTGCTTTGAAGCGATGTTGACCTTCTTGCCCGAAACGTCGGGAACGGTGATGTTGTACTCGGGGACAGCCGTTCCGCAGTAAATATAGACCGTGCTTTCATCTCTGAAAAGCCGTGTTCCCTTTTGAGGCACCTGGTATTTGACCGAGTTGCCGTCTCCGATGACCTTGTAGTTGAAATGGAGGTTATTGAGGACCTTGAGCGCCTCGGACAGCTTCCATCCGCCGTAGCCTCTCATGGTCTTTACCTGTTTCTGCATATCGCTGTCGGTATAATGCTGCTGTATTCCTATGATCGGAAGGATCTCTTCCATCAGCTTGGAGATGTAAGGTGCGGCGACCGTTCCGCCGTACTTGTTTTCGGTCGTGGGCTTGTCAACTATGATCAGTGCGGCGATCTGAGGATCGTCGGCGGGTGCAAAAGCGACCGTCGAGCCGACGCGGTAGGTGTAGTTGCCTTCCTCGTCCGGCTGGTCAAGGACCTCGGAGGTTCCCGTCTTTGCCGCGATCTTGTAGCCGCTGACGTATGCGTTCTTCGCCTGTCCGTCGCCCGACGTTCCCTCTTCAAGGACCTCCCATATCTGACGGCAGGTCTCTTCGCTGACCACCTGACGTTCTACCGTCGTCTTGTGCTGGGAGAGGATCTTGCCGTCGTTGTCGATTATTCTTTCGACGACGTAGGGC